>JAQWNP010000003.1 GCA_029268515.1 Phycisphaerales bacterium
AAAGGCGCTGAAGTCCACAAGATCGACGACAAGATCGCCATTGATGTCTGCTGGGTTCTCGCCAGTGGCTCCGAAGTTGACGAGAAAATCAGAGAAGTCAGCAAGGTCGACAAAGCCATCGCCGTTGATGTCCTCTGGACATAAATTTGGCGCCTCCATTTCGCCAAAGATGATGAGATCTCCAGCGATTGCAATAGCAGCTTCAAGGTTCATTGGTTGCGCAGACACTAAGAGATTTGCAATGCCGCCAGGAGGCAGGATCGTTGGCAATGGAAATGGAATGTTTTCAATTGGCGGCAGTGTCTCACTGAGGTCAAGTGCGTCTTCAAATGACTCAGCAAGTGACAGTGTCATCGTAACGCCATCTGTTGATACCTCGATGGATCCCAGTAGCAGTAGCGGCATGGGCAAGCCTGGCGTCGCAATTTCCTGGTCCAGCAACGAGGCTCCCAGTGTGAGTTGGCCCGGAATCAGTAATCCAAAGTCGTATTGGCCTGGCGCCGTTTCGGTGAGCAAGCCGGGGCTGGGAAGTTCTGATTGCTCAAACGTAAGCGTTGTCAGTGAGCCAGAACCAATCGGGATGGGAAGCGAGAATCCCCCAATAAATAAAGAGCCCGGGTTATAGGTTCGGAAGGTCACGAACTCAAGCACGATTGATAAGGGCATGGAGCCTGTGCTGTCGCCAAGCAGATCAAGCTGCGTATTGGTGATCAAGATGGTGCCTAAATCAAAGTCGAGCTCAACATCCATGCTGCCCACGGGGTTGCTGTCGAGAAGTGCTTCAATTCTTGGCGTGACCGAAGTGGTCACTGGTTGATTGCCACTTCCACCAAAAAGCCCTGGCCTCGTCATGGTGCCTTCGGGATTGGTCTCTTCGTCGTGGTCTCCGAGGAATGTCCCATTCATCACCAGTGAGAGAGAGGTGTCAAGAAACGCACTACTCATTTCTGAGTCAACCTGCATCGATATAGGATCTGCCTGCAGCGATGTTGTCACAAATAGACTGGTTGCGATCGCCGTTAAGGCAACGCTTTTGCAAGGTTTTATACATGACATACTGATAGCTTCCCTCCCCTTTTTTATCCCCTGAACAATCACGGTACCACTGGCAGGTATACAGAGCAATGATAAATTACAGCGAGCTGCCACGAGAACAGAGTTTGAGGGCTGATAAGTCAATCAGACATGCCTGATGCAGCCAAGAAGCACTGTTTGGCAGAATTCCTTCTCGACATATAGGGCTTCAGTTGCCCTTTGGGCCAGAGCATCATTTGAGAGAGTGCTCATCGTAAAACCCAGTCGCACCATCGGCTCTTTTTTAGACCGTGTGGCAATGAATTTTCAAGAGGCGGGCACAACGGTTTTGCTGGAGCGACTTGGTGTATGAATGTCTATAGGCAGCGCTCTTGTAATTGGCAGAGGGACCATTCGCGCTGGATTTATCTGGGCATGTTTTTCATTCCACAATAAACAGGCAGAAGTCTTCAGTGCACGCAGTCAAGCCATTGTTGATATCTGCAATTTTTATTCCTTTCAGATCAGTGAGCACTTGTTTGCCTTGATGGAAGAAAAAAAAGCCGCCACATTGCTGTGGCGGCTTTTGAAGAGCAAGACTTACGTCCTACAAGTTCAATAATCTGATTTGTATCAGACCATTTCCTTGAGGTTCTTCAGTGGTCGAACGCGGACGATGCTATGTGCAGGCTTTGCTTTGAACATCATCTCTTCACCAGTGAATGGATTCACGCCCTTGCGAGCAGCGCGACGTGGCTTATGCACTTTGACAATTTTCATGAGTCCAGGCACTGTAAATGCGCCAGGTCCGCGACGACCAAGATCCTTCTTGATCAGACCCGACATTTCTTCAAAGACACCACCGACCTCTTTGCGGGTCAGTCCAGTCTTGTCAGAAATTTCACTGAAGATCTGACTCTTGGTGCGTGGCTTGAGTTCGGTTGAACTCTTGCGAGAAGATGCTTTTTTCTTGGTTTTCTTTTTTGCCATCTGTCGTGAATCCTTTCAAGCATTGGTTGTTTTAGGGCTTCCCGGAGTTCCGATTGACTGCCTCGGGCCTATTCCCTTGATGCGCGGCAATATACGCTGGACGTGTCTCTGCGGCAACCCATTTGACCCTGGAAAAATAGGGTTTTTGTATGTCTTTTTTGGCAATGTCCAATTATGGGTGCTGAGGTCGCTCATGAGAAAGCGGCCAGCCCTTGTCAGAGCCGACCGCTTCATCAAGCGGACAGGGCGGGATTCGAACCCGCGGTAGAGCCAAAACCCTACGCCGGTTTAGCAAACCGGTGCCTTCAGCCGCTCGGCCACCTGTCCATGCGAGGCAGGAATTGTACCGCCTTCGTGAGGCAATGGGTGCCAATATTCCTCAGGCGGATAGACTTGCTGGCATGTCACAATTGCCGCCTAACCGTAGCCATGTCACCACCGAAATTCCCCATCCAGGCAGCTCAGATCTGGGGGCGATCGAAACGAGTGCCGCAGTCGCACTAATGATCGACGAGCAGCGGGCCGTTGCCGATGCACTAGAAATGGCTATGCCGGCCCTCGTGAGCTTTGTTGACGATCTTGCGGGCCGTATGAAAGGTGGCGGTAGGCTGATTTATCTCGGAGCAGGTACCTCTGGAAGACTCGGTGTATTAGATGCATCTGAGTGCCCCCCTACCTTTATGAGCTCGCCAGATCAGGTGCTCGGAATCATTGCAGGTGGCGACTCATCACTTAGGCTCAGCAGCGAGGGCATGGAGGACGATCCTCACGGGAGTCAGGAAATTCTCACCGATATTGGGCTCAATAGCAGTGACACGCTCCTGGGGATTGCTGCTGGAGGCACGACGCCCTATGTCTTAGGTGCATTGCCCGCCGCCAAGAAGGCTGGCGTTATGACAGGCCTTTTAACATGCGCAGAATCAGTCACATCCGTGGATTCCTGTGACCATCTGATTGTCATACCCACCGGTCCTGAGGTACTGCGTGGCTCTACGCGGCTCAAGGCAGGGTCAGCAACAAAAGCCGCTTTGAACATGATTACGACCATCGCCTTTGTTCGTCTTGGCAAAGTCCATCGCGATCTGATGATTGATATTCGATGTACCAACGATAAATTGGCAGATCGAGCGATTCGTATTCTGGCAGAATTACGCCCGGGGCTATCGCGTTCCGATGCACATGCCAAATTGAAGGCATGCGGCGGTTCACTGAAACAGGCATTGTCTGAGACGATTCAGTCTTTAGAAAGATGAGACTTTTCTGAAGTCAGCGAGTCTTTGCTTAAGGTCATCAGTGGAAAGGCCAGCGAGACCACCAAGCCCGAAGTCACGGATCGCAAAGCTTGCGGTGATGGTGCCCCAGGCGAGCGCCTCACGCAACGTCTCAAAGGAGTGATCCCCAGTTCTGGCTAGATGCCCCATCATGCCACCAGCAAAGGAGTCGCCTGCGCCAGTTGGATCGACCACATCTTTCTGTCTTGCAGGAAATGCTGGCAGAACGACCGTCCCTTCACTGGATCTCAATAAACAGCCGTGCTCACCTTTTTTGACCACCACAAATGATGGTCCCATTTCTAGGATCGCATCACCAGCACTAACCGCATTGGTGCAGCCAGTGAGTTCAATGGCTTCTTGGTCATTGAGCACCAGACCATCTACACGGGCCAAAAGTGTTCGTAACTCTGGTTGGGCGATATCGATCCAAAGATTCATGGTGTCCGCGACACAAAGTTTTTGTCCGGGTACACGCTCAAGCATTGTGAGTTGTTCAGCAGGATGTGAATTCGCTAGAAAAAGCGTATCGCTGTCTTGAAACGAAGCTGGAACTTCAGGCGGTGCTTCATCAAGAACACCCAGCTCCGTATAGATTGTCTCACGCTGATTGACATCATCTAGGTACTTACCACCCCAGGCAAAGGTACGCCCTTGAGGTCGCTCCTCAAGACCAGACATGTCAATGTTTTTGAACGCCCTAAGCGCCTGTCGATGCGACTCTGGCCAGTCGCCCCCCACTGCTGCCACAAGTCGAACTGGTCCGTAGAGTGACGCTGCCGCTGCAAAGTGTGCGCAGGAACCACCAACGACACCCTCTTGCTTCTGAGTGGGGGTT
This sequence comes from Phycisphaerales bacterium, assembly GCA_029268515.1. Taxonomy (NCBI): domain Bacteria; kingdom Pseudomonadati; phylum Planctomycetota; class Phycisphaerae; order Phycisphaerales; species Phycisphaerales bacterium. The sequence goes on from JAQWNP010000003.1 coordinate 4,114, forward strand.
TCAATCGAATCAATCCCAATTGTCCCAGTAACGAGAAGTGGCATTGTTATGCGGTCACCTTTGCTGTCATGAGATCCATAAGGCGTTCGAGCGTTGCTTCATTTTCCATATGCATAATCAATGGGCGTAGCTCATTGCAGGCCTCGGATCCAACCACGCTACTTCCCAGGGCATTGAATTTCACGGCAATCTCATCTTCAGTCATCGGGTCGCGTGGGTCACCCTTGGGTACATCGACGCGATGTTGATATGTGGAGCCATCCTGCAATGTAATGGTCACTTGGCTTGGCTGGAACTTCGGGAAGAGTGCCTCGAATTCATCATTGGGAACAACTTTGATCTTATCCATGACTGGTATCAAAGCAGGGTCATCAATTCGTTCTTGTTTGAACTGCAGTGGTGTGACCATGCCATCAGCAAGGCCGACAGCCAAAGAATAAGGCAAGCTATGATCTGCCGTTTCTTTGCTCGTTGGTCGGTACTTTGCAGGGTCGCCAAGGATATCTGCAGCTCGTGCAATGACCTCAACTTTAATCTCTTGAACTTGATCTGGATTCAGATTTTGCTCCTTGACGATTTTCATCATTGCGGTCAAGGGCGCATGGCTCAGAGCCTCGATTGGGAATGATTTCATTCCGCAGTCGATGATTTTGTAATGATCGCTGGCAGAAGCTGGCAGGTCATCAGTCAGCATATTCAGGTGGAACTTGCCACCAAACTTCTCGAAGCAATGGACCAGTCCCTCTTTGCCGTCGATGACATGTTCTGGTCCAGAGTAGCCACGCGAAGCAAGCATTGCTGCTTCAACACCGCTGCGAGTCGCCATCGGATCGACGGTGTTCTTCATGTTAGTAAGTTTGCCTGCAGTGACCGCACCCAAGCACATAGATGGAGAGGCGCTGATACCAATGGCCTGCTGAATCTGTTCTGCAGGAAGCCCGAGCATCCTGCCTGCGACAATTGGTGATGCGATGCAGGTGATTGTCGCATGGTGCCAGCCATACTCACGTACGCCTGGATCTCCGAACTCAGCCAACCGCATTTCGATTTCGTGGCCGATGACTGTTCCAAGGATGAGATCTTTCCCGGAAAGACCGTTCATTTCACAGATCGATAGCGCCGCTGGAATGATATCTGATGGATGTGCTGGATCTGCTTTCCAATAGATATCGTTGTAATCCATTGCCCGAATGCAAAGTGCATTGAGCATCGCTGCCATGACCGGATCGGTTCGATAGCCGGAGCCAAAGATGGTGCAAAGCTCATGGCCACCGAGTTGCTTGGCATAGTCAAGGAAGATTTGTAGATCATGCTGTTGGCTGCCGCCAAGGGCGCAACCAAATGAATCAAACAGGTAGAGCTTTGCCGTATGGATCGCTTCGTCACTGAGATCTTCATACTTTAGTTTTGCAGCCCATTGAGCGAGCTGCCAAGTAATAAAATCAGTGTTCGACTTTGAGGTGTCATGACCGCCCATGAGATGGGTCCTTTCACACGAGTAATGATATTTGCTACTTCGTTGAGTTTAGCTAGCACAGGCCTGAGATGACGTCACCTTGCGGGCAACTTCTTCAGCAACTTCCATCGTGGAATCGCCGTTGCCCCGACCCTTCACGTCATATGTTCCTGAAGTGCCTTCCGCAATCACGTCAGCAATCGCCTTCTCAAGTCGGGCAGCATCTTCAGCTTCGCCGAGCCAATCAAGCATGAGTTTGGCTGTGAGTAACATGGCCATGGGGTTGACCACATTTTGGCCTTCATACTTTGGTGCAGAACCATGGGTTGGTTCGAACACGGCATAGTTGTCGCCAATGTTAGCCGCACTTGCAAAGCCCAGGCCACCAACAAGGCCAGCACAGAGATCGCTGACAATATCACCAAACATGTTCTCTGCGACCAGTACGTCGTAGTCTTGTGGATTCTTGATCAGCCACATGCAGATCGCATCGATGTTCGCTTCCCAAGCCTCAATGCCACTGTAGTCCTTGGCAACGTCACGGAAAACACGAGTCATAAGCCCGCCGGTTTCTCTGAGCACGTTTGGCTTCTCGACCAGCGTTACGCTCTTTCGGCCGTGCTTCTTGGCGTACTCAAATGACTGGCGGCAAATTGACTCGCAGCCTTGCTGAGACATGATGCGTGTGGATAGCGCAACATTTTCTAAACCTTTGTCTTTCCACTTAATCATCTTTGGATTGTCACACAGCGCATCGTAAACTTTCTCAGGCAGAGGGTACCATTCAACGCCGCCATAGCTGCCCTCGGTATTTTCACGGAAGACAACCAGATCGATGTCACTTCGATAATTGAGTGGATTGCCTGGATATGCCTTGCACGGGCGCAAATTTGTGTGCAGGTTAAACATTTGTCGAAGCTTGACGATCGGGCTGAAGTACACCAGGCCTTTATCCTGAAGTTCAGGAAGTAGTTCTGCTTGGGCTTCTTCACGGGGCTTGCTTGTGATAGCACCAAACAATCCGCAATCGGTATTCTTGAGCACTTCAATTGTTCGATCAGGTAGTGGATTGCCTTCATTGATCCAATATTCCCAGCCAATATCCGCTGGGTGGTAACTGGCATCAAACTTCATCGCATCGAGCACGACTTTTGTTGCATCCATTACTTCAATACCGACGCCATCACCAGGCATCCACGCAATCTTGTACTTCGACATGGGTCTCTTTCCTAAGTAGGTTGGCCCCCCCAAACAAGACGAGGGCTCATGGGTAAGCGATGAATATAACGTGGCCCCGGATTCCGTGGGAGCCATAGGCCGTGCAACTGCGCGGAACCTCAAGGAGGCCGCATTTGGCGGGTTAGGCCTTGGCCAACTTCTTTGCGACGAGTGCTTCAGCCCCCCCTGCCGCGATGACCTCCTGTGGGACGGCACCTAGCGGGGTGAACTGATACGTCTGATCTTCGATCAAGATCGTTGCCTGGACAAAATCGATGGTTATTTCTGGCCCAATGACGGTTAGCGCCTTATTTTCCTGCTCCTGAGCACGAAACCAATCCACTAGCTCAGCGCAATCGAGCACGATAAAACCGTTATTGATGGCATTTCGCTTGTAGGTCTGGCTAAAAGACGAGGCAATCACACACTGTATTCCGCCGGCTTGCAGGCTGATGACAGCCTGTTCACGGGAAGAACCGGTTCCAAAATTGCGTCCTGCAACAATAATGTCACCCGGGCGAGCCATTTCGGCGAATCCTGGGTCATAGTTCGCCATTGCCGCAGCGGCCATTTCTTGCTCTGTCACATCATCGCGATAGGTGAGTTTTCCAGAATAGATTCCATCGGTATTGAGGTTATCAATGTCCAACCAGAGTACGCGGCCAGACATCTTTACTGGAAAGCCCTCCGCCATCGTTGTGCTGCCGCCTCCACTTGTGCGTGCACCGATCAACTTTGTTTGCGTACTTGCTTTTTGATCCACGTAGTTTCTTGGAGCGCAGATATGCCCAGCCAAAGCAGACGCGGCAACCACAGCTGGGCTTGCAAGGTATGCCTGTGCATCGCGACTTCCCATCCGGCCCTTGAAGTTTCTGTTCGTAGCGCTGATGCCAATTTCACCGGCTTTTAATGTGCCTGCTCCGAGCCCAATACAAGTGCCACAGCCTGGCGGCAATGGAATCGCTCCAGCTTCAAGAAGCTGTTGCCAGTGCCCACTTTCACTGGCGGCCTCTTGGACATTCTTTGATGCGGCCGCGACATAAAATTCGACATCTTCAGCAACCTTCTTGCCAGCAACGATTGAAGCTGCTTCCTGGAGATCCTCAAGTCGCGCATTGACGCAGCTCAGTAAGTAGGCCTTGTTAATTTTTACTTGCTCTTGTTCGATCTCTGGCAAAGCTCGCATGACTTTCACATGGTCTGGTCCTGAAACATGTGGAATGACGGTAGAAAGATCGAGCTCTAGCTCTGTGGCGTAGTGAGCATCCGGGTCACTATCGAGCCTATCAGCCCACCAATGATCAACATCATCACGGGTAAATCGTGGGCCCTTCTTGCCTGCTCGCCGCGCTAAATAGTCCGCTCGCTTATAGAGAGCCTCTCGCAAGACCTCGTCGAAGGGAAGCACGCCAGCTAAGGCGCCCCACTCTGTCGTCATATTGGCAATTGAGAGGCGCTGATCCATTGATAGCAAGGCGAGTCCATTACCAGTGAACTCAACGGCCATATTCAAAACTTCGTCGTTATTAAAGAGTCCACACAAAGCAATGATCACATCTTTACCAACCACCCCTGCCTGGAGCTCGCCGGTCAGTGTGACTTTCGCCATCTGCGGTACTTGCCACCATGTTTCTCCAGTGGCCCAAATAGCGGCCGCATCTGTTCGCACCACTGGTGTCCCCAATGCCGCCACACCACCGTATAGATTTGAATGCGAATCTGAACCAACGACCATGCTGCCGGGAATAACGTATCCCTCTTCAACCATGACTTGATGACTAATGCCTGTACCGGCTGGATAGAAATCAATGTCGTGGGTCCGAGCAAACTTCTCGATCTTGGCATATTTTCCTAGATTCTCGGGCGTCGTGTTCTGGATATCGTGATCAATGGCGAATACCGGCTGTCGCGAATTGAATACTTCGCTTACGCCGATGGAATCAAACTTAAGCATGACACCAGAGGTATTGTCATGGGTCATAATATGCTTGGGCGCTATACGTACAAAGTCCCCGGCATGAACAAGTTCTGGATAGTCCAGAACATGTTTCTGGACGATCTTCTCTACGAGTGTCTGTGATTTATTGTGAGTGCTCATGATGCCATTTTACGCCCTGTTTCTAAAAAAGGTTCAGGAGCCTTTAAAGGGGCGAAGGTGGCACAGCAGCCAGATTGGCCAGAAGATCTGAACAAAGGCAGCCCCGAGAAGGCATACGATCCCAACTGCAATATGGAGTTCAATTGAGATAAACCGGAGCACAGCAAGAGACTCATAGTGGCCCGTAAATGGGATGAAGGTCCATAACAGCGCCAAGATGGCCCAGCCCCATGTCATGATGGCTCCACCGGGCCGGTCCACAATCAAGTGGATCGATCCTATCAGCAATAAGATTCCCAGCAGGGTTACGACACAGTAGACCATGAGCACGACCATCGGGCCCGGAAGCATTTCAAGCCCTCTATTGGCTCCATCAACTTTAGAGATGTCACCAGGGATAGAAACCTCATTGATAGTGATCGCCTCAAGCCCATGATTTAGTAGATCGCCAACTTGCGCTGTAGTGGTGTTTACCTCATCAGAAATATTCTTTATGGCTGTAGAGGCAATCACGCCAGCGATACCAGCGCTAATCTGAAGGATGGCCACCATGACTGAAATCCAGGCCATACGGACTCGCTTCGGCTGTGCGGTGTTTTTCATGATGGCAGCATATCGGCAGCAAGCGAAGCTGCCAGTTCCGGGCGGGCCTCAGGATGGGTCCAACGCTGCCAAAAGCATAAAAAATCAGGATCACTGATTGACCCGAAGCTCATTTGCTTACATCCCGCTGGGCCGATCAGCTGAAGATAAACAGAAGCAAACCTATTCGGACATAGCTGGGCAGCTCTAATAATGGCGACTGAGTCTTCAGTATTCCAGATCTGCCCGCTCGAACTGACTGTGAAACCCGGTCCCGCGATTAGGCCCTTCGAATCTCTTTGGAACTGTCGAACAAAACGGCGAACAGGTGGTAAAGGCAACAGTCCACTGATCAAGAAAACAAAACCAACCGCAAGACAGATTATTTGACCATACAGGAGCGCGAGGCCTAGAGCATTGGCGGCGAGAATCAATGAGATCACGATATTTGAAATCTTACGCTTGGAGCTTGCAAGAACATGCTCTGGCTCAGGAAGGCCAGGCAACAGCGCGATGCTCCTTAGAGATTGAATAAAAGCAAGATCAGCAATGACCTCAGGTCTTGAGGTTCCTTGTTGCTTAAAACCGGAGTCAAGAGCCGTGATTGTCGACTTTGCATGCTGGCTAGAGGATGATCTTTGAGGCAAGTTCGCTTGTTGAATGACAGAAAGCAGGCCTGCAACGTATGTTTGCCTAAGGTGCTTTTTTGTATATCGACGCGATTTGAATTCCTTGAGAGCGAGGAACAAACAAAGCAGCGCAGCGAGTAAAACGAGAAATCCGACGATGCCATTTGATCGAGCGCCAAGACTCACCATAAGAAAAATAGCTAGAAGCAGAAGAAACAAAATGAGCACGACTTCGTGAGCTAACGTTTCGTGTCGACCAGGCAAAGGCAGCCACAGCGTCTTTGGCGACCACTCCAGAAAAGTTTCTTTATCAAGAGGCAATCGTCGCTCAGGAAAAAGCGGCCGAACAGACATGGCCACAGTCAGTAGCACAAAAGCTAGGGCGAAAATGAGCGAAGCCATTACTTAGAGGCGGCCTGCTTGCCCAGGAACTTGGCGATATCAAAGTCAACAAAATCGGCGTGATGAAAGATGATTGATTCAATGGTCCGATCAACTTTGTCACCTTCATGACTATGCGTGGCGACAATGTGCATGACCTCTGCAGGTATGCCGTGCTTGTAGCACATCGCGACGCCGGAAAACGGATGACGCAACATTTGGCCAAAGTGCCCTTTGACAATGTGGCCATCCTTATCGCGATCAAACTCAAGAGGCTTGCCGCAATCGGCAAGTAGCGAGCCAGCGATAAGGTGATCTCGATTGATTGGTATGTCGCAACTAAAAGCGCTCTCTAGTACATCTGCGATCGCGATGCACTGTCGGACACATGAGTTGAGATGAGCGATAAAAGTCATGTCGATGTCGCCAGCGAGGAGTGTGAATTTTACTTCCCTTAATTCGTCGAAGGTCCAACCACTCCCGCCGCAACCTGTCGTGATTGCTTCATTCCAGACTGCGGAAACGCTGTCTCGCAGTGAGGTGTTTTGGATGTCCATTAAATTAGGAAAGAGCTCAGCAATTTGTGGGGTGGTGTACTTCATCTTTTCTGTTGTCGCTGACGTCATAAGATTTTCTTCTCGGTTGGTTATGGTTTTGATTTATTGTCACGATTGACAAAACGAAGGCGTGCAGTGTAGCTCTGGTTGGCTCACTAAAGTGTTCTTGTCTTTGGGCCATCGTAGGTATGCGATTTTGGGTCAATACGCCGCATTGGTCGCATACGGTCTTGCTCCTCGGCAACATGGGCCAGAAGCCCTGGGGTCCGGGCAATCATGAAGAGGCCATTCATAATTTGTGGCTCGAAGCCCAGATCAGCAGTCACCGCTGCAATAGCACCATCTACATTCAGAGGCAGGGTCTTGCCTGAGCCAGCGAAGATCTCGGCGACGGCATCTGCTGCAGCCATATGTGAACCTGAGACCCCCGCTTCTTCAGCCAGCTCAAACAGTCGACTTGTGCGGGGGTCGTTGCTATGGACACGATGACCAAAGCCACTCATTCGCTTCCCTTTGGACTTGAGTTCATCCAAAAAGGCGCTTGCGGCTCCTACTAAATCACCATCTTTACCAGCGCGCTCAATAATTGAACTCAATTGTAGCGCGCAGTTGGTGATCGCGCCCCCGTGAAACTCATTGACACTCATGATTCCTGCCGCAACAGAGGCTGAGACAGTCGCTCCAGTGGAAGCGACTTGGCGAGCTGATTGCACAGAAGGTGGTGTCACGCCATGGTCAATACTCGAGACCAAGATGGCATCCATCAGTCGACCGACCTCATCACTGGGCATTTCTCCCCGAAGCACTAGGTAGACGGCCTGTCCGAATGTCACCCTCCCCATGAGATCAGCGATGTTATAGCCGCGGACTCGGACCTCATTGGGCTTGATTTCTGTAATTGCTGTCGGCCACGTGTCTGCCATGAGTCACACCCTTTTTCAAATTGAATGAGTTTAGCTGGAGGCTGGTATACCCAATGCGGCGAGTGCTGCGGCGGGAAGGTCACCAAATCCGTCGACTACGGTCGCGCCAGCTGATGTCAGAGCCGCAACTTTGCCCGCATGTGTGCCGCGATTGCCTTCAATGATTGCCCCAGCATGACTAAACCGTGTGCCTTCGCGGGCTGCCTTGCCTCCAATGTAGGCGACCACCGGCTTTGTCACTCGTCCAGCAGCCATGAGTTCAGCAAGTTGCTCTTCTTGGGAACCACCAATCTCACCGAAGATCACAATTGCATCGGTTTCAGGATCGTCTTGAAACATCATGGCGACATCGGGGATGCGAAGGCCAAGTACTGAATCGCCTCCCACATGACAAATCGTGCTAATGCCGAGGCCTGCTCTGCTGAGGTAGTACCCACATGATGAAGACATGCCACCACTGCGCGATATCACGCCCACTGTTTTTCCTGGGATGGGTTCATTAAACCATTGGCGGGCAGACTCAGCGCGGCCGCCAATCATGCCAAGCACACCGCGACCAGGGCTAATCACGCCGAGTGTATTGGGGCCAATGAAATCAGCGCCGCAGATTTTTGCTTGCTTAGCGATAGCCATGGCATCCCAAACCGGTATCCGGTCAGGTACAAGCATGATGCGTTTGATGCCACCTTGCATTGCTTCAATCGCAGCGGCTTTAACAAGCCGCGCCGGCACGAAGATGACTGAGACGTCAACACTTCCAACACACTCTGTCATTGCTGCGACTGAATCGAATACAGGCAGGCCCTCGACTTCTTGCCCGCCCTTTCCTGGCGTGCAGCCACCGATGATGTTGGTTCCAAATGATTTCATAAGCCGCGTGCGGGCTCGGCCCTCTCGCCCGGTAATGCCTTGCACGCACACTTTTTTATCTTTATCGATAATGATCGCCATCAGCTTCTTTTTGCCTCCGTGTCGATGCCCTCAATCGCCAAGTCTACAAAGAGGATTGGGCATCCCGCTCTCTGTAATTCGATCTCTAAGCCAATGAACTCCGAATCTTTTCCTGCCGCTTCATCTTCTGAAATGGCGAGTGTGATGCCATCTGAATTTAGATTCAACAGTCCCTCTCCAAATTCTGCAATGACCTGTTTAGCTTTGTCGTTTATTGCATTTTGGTCAATCCAAATGCAGCCTCCATTGATCTGGAATTGCGTGGCGTTATTGGTTCCAACGAAGTCTGGGACAGATCTCTTGAGTTTGTCTGAGCGTGCATTGGGGTTTCGTGATTCAACGAGTGTCGCGAAGCGTTGCGCACAGAAAGCTGGGGTATCATCCTTGCGGTAGCCTTCTATTGTTCCGGGGAGCGAATCGCAAGCTGACTCCAGAATCTCGACAGCTCGATCCTCTGCATTGCCACCGAGGCGAATGACCACTGGCATGGAGACGTTCATCTCTTTGAATGCTTTGGCCAGGCCATAGGCAGAATGAAACTGTTCTTGACTTGCTACGCCGCTACCAGAGCCGAAGTAACCGATCAGGCCTGGCTGACTCAGTATGACCCGAGCCGCGCGATAAACTTTTGCTGCAGATGGATTGCCTGATGTATCAGTAAAGTTTGCCAAGGTGAAGCCCAGGCTTGATACCGCATCCATAGACATCATTGAACCGCCGCCACCAGCGCCATGAAAGCCGATCAAGCCAAGTGTTGCCTCATGTCCATCGGTCGGCAGTTGAGCAAAGTAAAAAGTACCTCGATGATCTTCTTGCTCAATGCGATAAGCAATACGTTCTAGTTCAGTCGCGGGGTGATCTAATTCTCTGGCGATTTCAATGCCAAGTTCGTCGTGACGAAAAACGGCATAGTCGTCCACGGTGACGCGGCAGTCGGCGGCCACGACGTTGCCGTCTTTGGTTGTGACAAGGGGATTGATCTCAAGCGATCTTGCTTCAATCTTCTGAGCCATCTTTACCGCATTAACGATTGCATCAGCAATCTTCGCATGTGTTTCACTTGGAATAGCTGATCCTTTGAGCAGCTGCTCAAGCTCAGATCGGCTCACGCCAGTTTCGACATCAATAGCGAGTCGGGCGACCTGGTCGGCGCGTTCTTCGATGCCGGAGCCGCCATGCAGGTCCACCAATAAGACAGGTGCTCGCGTAGAGTCATCAATTGTGAGTGACACAAAGAGCTCTTGATCAATATCAATCAGCTCTTCAATGAGAACCTCTTGCACCGGGAAGTTGCCAAAGGACAGTGACAAGAGCTTCTTGGCAGCGTCCTTTGCTTCTTCGCTCGATTCAGCAAAGAGAATTCCTCCCTTCGCCTTGCGCCCAGTGATCCATGCCTGGGCTTTAAGGATGACGCCTTTGCTAGTCATTGTGTTGAGTTGTTCGTACGCCTCTTGGGCTTCTTGAGGGCTCGTAATGACGTGACCTCTGGGCGTGCTGATGCCACCCTGGCTCAATAGGCTCTTTCCTTGATGTTCATGCAGACGTGCCACTGGGAACTCCATTTCTGAAGAAACTGATATGAGCAAATTGCTCGGAAGGTTCGGATCGTATGGTCGCATGCAGATGCTGACAATAGGCTGCCATCATCTGGAGGGAGGTTGTTCTTCCTGCAGGAAGGACTTGCTCCATCCAATGCCAATACTTACCCCCATCAGGGAGCCAGCCACATAGTCCAGCGGCATTGGGTAGCTTAATGGCAGAAGGTCTTGCATGACAAAGGCATTTGAGAGCTGGGATGTGGGGCCGGCTTCTAGCCACCCCCATAAGGCGCCGAGAAATCCTGCTGCGCAGGGTGCCGCGAACAGCAGCACGGGTTGTACGCTAGGTGCCACGAGTCGGCCCACCAGGCCCGCCAGGGTCGCGCCAATTGTCACGGCTGCCAGGGTTTGGCCATCTACGGGTATTTTTGCGACCAGCCAAACAATCGGCAGCACAATCAGGCCACAGGCACAGCTTTGAAGTGCTTGATTGCTTTTGAATGGATCAGGCAGTGGCTCCCCAGCAAGCGGCTTGATCTCAGGGATCGGTCCAGAGCAGCGAAATACAATCACGCTCACAAGAAGTACCAAGCCAGTCCAAACGGCCAAAGAAATGACGACAGGGCCCAGTTTTCCATGGAAGGCGATCTCCTGAAGTGGTGCCAGGTTAAGGCTCAAAACGGCCAATCCAAAGCCGACCACAAAGAGGCCCATAGAGGCGTTGTATGCCCTGCCGACCAAGATGCCCAGAGCCGTGGCACATGCCAGGGCTAAAATGATGGTTGTTACGGCCAGGACTGGTGAATCAGCAGTCATGGCAATCGGCCCAAGTGATCCTGAAGCTTGCCTCATAAATGGGGCTACAGCGACACAAATCAGGGCTGCGACAAGGAGTGACGCGGTAAAGAGTATTTGGCGTGGTAATGCGCTCATGATGAGGATGTTGGCAACTATAGAGACCCGTGGCCGCCCTTGCGCTTTAGGTACCGGGTGATGCGAGGTTATCATCTAAGGCTATGGCAGAAAAATCTGGATCACTTGAGTTAACGGGCAGTCCAATCCACCTTGATGATTTGGCAGATGTGGCACGCGCTGGGCGTCATGTCACCCTGGCAGTATCTCAGCGTAAAGTCATCATGAGGGCCCAAGACGCGGTCAATGCTGTTTGGCAAGATGGTGCTGAGCCTGTCTATGGCATTAATACGGGTTTCGGTGCACTCTCGCGTTCAGTCATTGATTCCACAAATATCACAACGCTTCAAGAAAATATTCTCCGCTCACATGCGGCCGGGGTTGGTGAAGCACTTCCTGAAGATGTGGCTCGAGCAATGATGTTGCTTCTCGCAGCCAGCCTGTCGCGCGGACACTCAGGCATTTCTTGTGACGTCATTGAGCAAATACTCGCTCTTCTCAATCACGGCATCACCCCAGTGATTCCGTCACGGGGATCAGTGGGTGCTTCTGGTGATCTTGCTCCATTGTCTCATTTAGGCCTGGTCTTGATTGGTGAGGGGCAAGCTTGGGTTGACGGCGAACGAATGGATGGTGGGTCTGCATTGGCAAAGCGTGGACTTTCCAAAATGCCATTGGCTGCAAAGGTTGGCCTTGCACTGATTAATGGTACGCATCTAATGGCTGCGATCGCATCGCTTGCATTGATTGATCTTGAGAATCTTCTTCCTGCCGCCTTGCTTGCTTCGGCGATGGGTATTGACGCTTGCCGTGCTACTGACAGTTTTCTTGATGATCGACTTCATGCGGTCCGCTGTCAGCCAGGCCAAAGGCGTGTTGCGAAATGTGTGCGGACATTGCTAGCGGGCTCACAAATTATTCAAGATCACCAACAAGACGATCCCCGAGTACAAGATCCCTATAGCCTGAGAGCAACGCCGCAGGTGCTGGGCGCTGTGCTCGACACCATTGAACATGTCCGCGTGGTCATCGATGCAGAGCTCGGTGCCGTCACAGACAATCCACTTGTTTTTCCAGGGGAATCCAGTGGTGAGGCAGACTTTGTTGCCGGAGGTAATTTTCATGGAATGCCACTCGCTATCGCGCTCGATACGCTGTCAATTGCAATTTGTCACATGGCTGGTATCAGCGAACGAAGGTTGAACTGGCTACTCTCTGGCCGCGATGATCAAAATCCTGTTACCCCCTTCCTTGCATCCGACCCAGGCTTACACAGTGGTCTGATGATTGTTCAGTACACAGCTGCCGCCTGCTGCAATGAGCTGCAATGCCTTGCGTCGCCAGCGAGTGTTGGCAACATTCCTACATCTGCTGGCATCGAGGACTACAACTCCATGGGTGCGACTGCTGCTCATCAGGTGCGCCAAGCTGTCGGTCTTGCTCGTAATGTTATTGCGATTGAACTCATGGCGATGGCTGAGGGGCTTGAGCATCAGCGTCCATTACTGAGTGGTGACCAGGTTGAGCGAGGCCACCAACTGTTGCGAGATGTGGTTGCTCCGTTAGAAGCGGATCGTAGTCCTGCTCCAGACATTGAAGCGATCTGCCAACTGATTGTGGCAGGTGGGCTGCGTGAGTTTGGGGATAGTCTCAATATGTAGTGGGAGCAAAATGTTAAGATATCGAACTCAGTGCACAGATCTTTGTTTCTGATTAATGCTACGCAGCCCTCTAGTAAAGTTGATTACCCAATGACACAAACAGAAGCTCGAACCATTCGTGCTCCACGAGGAGCATCACTTACATGCAAGACCTGGCAGGCCGAGGCTGCGATGCGCATGTTGATGAATAATCTTGATCCGGAAGTTGCTGAAAAGCCCAATGAACTTGTCGTTTACGGTGGGCGCGGGCAAGCAGCCCGTTCATGGGCTGCCTACGACGCCATTATTGCCTCCCTTAAGTCGCTGGAGCCGGATGAGACGCTGCTGATTCAATCAGGCAAACCTGTCGGGATCATGAAAACGACACCTGATGCACCTCGTGTCATTATTGCGAATTCAAATCTTGTCCCCCACTGGGCGACGCAAGAACACTTTGATGATCTAGCCGCGCGTGGGCTGATTATGTTCGGGCAAATGACGGCGGGGTCTTGGATTTATATTGGTACGCAAGGCATTCTTCAGGGGACCTATGAAACTTATGCGCAATGTGCTCGAGAACATTTTGGGGGCACGCTTGCAGGCACCCTGAACGTGACTGCAGGTTGTGGCGGCATGGGTGGCGCCCAGCCACTGGCCATCACAATGAATGAAGGAACATGTCTCATTGCAGAGATCTGCAGTGAACGATTGGAAAAGCGCGTACACGATCGCTATTTGGACGAAGTGATAGAGGAATTAGACGCAGCAATCGATCGGGCCGTGGCAGCCAAGAATGCAAAAGAGCCGGTATCAATTGGCTGGCTAGGCAATGCCGTCGACTTGCTTGAGCGACTGAAGTCTCGCGGTATTGTTCCTGACACGCTGACAGATCAAACGAGTGCTCATGATCCTCTTGCGGGCTACTACCCAGCCGGACTTTCGCGTGCGGCGGCAGACAACCTTCGAGAGGAAGATCCAGAAGACTATGTTCGCCGTTCAATGGATACGATGGAGACCCACGTCAGATTGATGGTGGACCTTCAAAAGCAAGGTGCGCGGACCTTTGACTACGGAAACAATATTCGCCAGCGTGCGCTAGACAATGGCTTTGCCGATGCTTTTGCATTTCCTGGCTTTGTGCCCGCTTATATCCGACCGCAATTCTGCCAGGGGCGTGGCCCTTTTCGCTGGGCTGCACTTTCGGGAGATCCAGCGGATATTGCAGCAACTGATCAGGTTATTCTTGATCTCTTTCCCAATGATGTGGCTCTCAAGAGATGGATCACAATGGCGCAGGAGCGGGTTGCTTTCCAGGGGCTGCCTTGTCGTATCTGCTGGCTTGGCCTCGGACAGCGTGATAAGGCCGGCCTTGCCTTTAACGAGCTTGTCGCGTCTGGAAAAGTAAGTGCTCCAATCGTGATTGGTCGCGATCATCTCGACTGTGGGTCGGTTGCTTCGCCAAATCGAGAGACTGAAGGAATGCTCGATGGATCAGATGCGATCAGCGACTGGCCGTTGCTTAACTTTGCAGTCAGTACGGCAAGCGGTGCAAGTTGGACGAGTTTCCATCATGGCGGCGGTGTTGGTATTGGCTTTGCTCAGCATGCTGGTCTCGTTGTTGTCGCAGATGGAACAAAGGAAGCAGACGCTCGCCTCAAGCGTGTCTTGACCAATGATCCAATGATGGGTGTCATTCGTCATGTTGACGCGGGATATGAGTTGGCCGAGCGGGTTGCTGACCAGCAGGATGTGCCAATTCCGATGCGAGATCAATAAGCTGCTTGCAGTAACTATGCAGCCATGAGCCGACGAAGTTTGCGAGCGGTGTTGCAGATCGGGATAAGCCGGTTGATTTTCATTGACTTGATAATCGTGGTCAATTCGTCATTGACGTTGACCATTCCTGTACCAAGGTGAAGACGATTGGCCTCGCCACGAATCTCAATCAGCATTCCAAGGCCCATGCTATTGAGGAATTTGACGCGATTGAAATCAAATACCAATGCCGTGATGTGAGACGGAATGGCTGCAAGATGTCTCCGCACTGCTTGGGCAATAATCGAGACTTCTCGTGTGCCAATATTGGGGCCGACTGGTGTGATCAGGAGTGCTGATTGTTCGATTGAAAAGTCTACGAACAGCGTTGCTGGTTTTTCGGTGCCTCGCACTGAGCTGTGCATGTCATTGCCTCCTCCTGGCCGGCCATCTTCAGCGAGGCCAGGAATAATGGGAACTTTTACCCTGCTTCATGAGAAGGGATCGACATCACGCCACCCGGACTTGCCCGAGAACCAGGTTTAAATCCGCTCTCATATGCCTCCTTGCCATTATTTCGGACCTTCTGGCCTGCATCTCTGTCACAGACCAACCCCCGCTCCTGGTTTGCTTCTCTGGTAACGGGGCTGACCCGAACCTTTCTGGGTGCTAGAGTGTCGGCCCAATGGCCGATTTCACCATCATCAATGCCCGAATAGTGACCCTCGCTGGCGACAAGGATGCTCCAGGTCCTCGGCGCGGTGATGCGATGAATCAAATGGGTGTTATTGATTGCGGCTATGTCACCATTCATGACGGGATGATTTCAGCTGTTGGAGCAGGACTCCCTGAGCAAGATGGTCTTGAAGATGTATTCGATGCTGACGGCTGTGTTTTGATGCCAGCATTTGTGGATTCGCATACCCATGCCTGCTGGGCCGGCAGCCGACTTGATGAGTTTGAAATGGCTCAGGCTGGTCGTACCTATTTGGACATCCTCAAAGACGGTGGCGGCATTATGTCGACGGTCAGAGCCGTTCGTGAGACCAGCGAAGAAGATCTGGTCTCGATGTTAATGCGAAGGCTTTCTTCGATGGCAGCGCTCGGTACTGGAGCGGTCGAAGTGAAGTCAGGTTATGGCCTCAACACAGAGAACGAACTCAAGATGATTCGGGCGATTCACGCCGCCAGTCAAGAGTCTGTCCAGCTGCTGGTCGGAACTTTCCTTGGTGCTCATGCAATCGACCCTGATGTGCCAGATTTTGTAGAACGAACCATTAGCGAGTGTTTGCCAGCTGTATGTGGTGAGTTTCCTGGTATTGCTTGTGATGCCTACTGTGAAAAGGGCGCTTGGTCTGTGGCAGATACCATTCGACTCTTTGAAGCAGCTCGCCAGCAAGGATGCCCCTTGCGGGTACATACCGATCAATTTAACTCTTTGGGTATGACTCAGGCTGCAATCGAAATGGGTGCGGTGAGTGTTGATCATCTTGAGGCGATCTCAGATGCGGACGTCAAGCGACTCGCAGACAGCGAGACGATTGGAGTACTCCTTCCTTGTAGTGGCTTTAGCCTCGATGATCGCTATGCTCCGGGGCGTCGCCTGCTTGATGCTGGATGCGCATTGGCCATTGCTTCAAATTACAATCCAGGATCAGCGCCCACGCCATCGATGGCATTTACTATTTCACTGGCCGTTCGGCGAATGAAGATGACTTGTGCCGAAGCGATTACAGCGGCCACCTATAACGCGGCATGTGTTTTGGGGATACAGGATTCCACGGCCACCATTGAAGTAGGAAAGCGGGCAGATCTGCAGCTCCTAGATACAGACGATGAAAGAGAGCTTGCTTACGAGTTTGCTAATGCTGGCCCCCTGCTTGTGGCGGTCAGCGGTCGCATTGTGCATGCCAGAGCAATTGCGACCGATGAAGAAGAGTCTTGAAAACAAGCCTTTAGGGCACCCCCTGTTTTCTTCCTTAGCCTGTTAGGATTTACTTGATGATTGTGTCGCGTGAACGTGATATTGATAATGCTGCTGCTGCCGCAAAGTGCGTCGTTGACACTCATTTTGCGTTGGTTGATTACGTTAAGCCTGGACTCACCTTGGCGGAGATTGATGAAGAGGTGGGACGAATTCTAAAATCACTGCATTGCCGCAGCGCTTTTCGGAAGTACAAACTTGCCGGGCTTCCTCCATTTCCGAGCCACAGCTGTCTCTCGGTCAATGAGTGTATTGTTCATGGAACACATAACATGCGTCTAGAGCCACTTGTGCCAGGTGACATGATTTCAATTGATATCGGAGTCAAGCACCATGGTTGGATTGGGGATGCTGCATGGACCTACGGCATTCAAGAGGTTTCTGATGACAACTTGGCACTCATGCGAACCGGGCGTGAGTCACTGTCCCGTGGCGTTGAAGCAATGCAACCGGGACGGCCCTTATTAGATTGGGCTCGGGCAGTACAGACCTATGTCGAAGATGAGTGCAAGATGCAGTTGATTCGCGGCCTTGGCGGCCATGGCTATGGCACGACATTGCATGGCCCACCGTTCATCTCCAACGTGGTTCCTCGGCATGGTGCTGAGTGGCCTGATGCTTTTAAGACCTTCGACCCTGGAATGCTCCTGGCCGTTGAGCCCATGATCTCACCCACCACTGCTGCTATTACTTCCGAACGCAATAGTTGGCCGATTTTCAGTGATGATGGATCGATGAGCGTGCACTATGAGGCCGATGTTCTCATTACCAGTGATGGCCCCCGGGACCTGACCAAAGGAATGAGCCAGCTGCCAGATATTGTTGGTAACTGAGGCTCAAGTCCTGCCAAAGAGAATCCGTGATATGCGATCAGCCAGTGCTTGTCGCTGGTGCGGGCCCTGTTGGCGTCATCGCTACCGATTGTGAATCGGTCGCTGAGGTGGAGCATTGAATGGAGATGCATTTGGCTTCGCGAAATCTCTGACTGAGCTATCATCACCGGTTCGCTATGTTGTCTCAATCCAAGGAGCTGTGATTTGTCTACCTCAGTGCTGTTGTTTGCCTGCCTTTTCTTGATCCAGGATACGCCGATTGCCTCACCAAGCAGTCTGGAATACCCCGAGACGCGGACTGTCGATCATATTGATATCTACCACGGTGTTCAGGTATCAGATCCTTATCGCTGGCTCGAGGAGCATCCTCACAGTGCACCGGAAGTTGCGCAGTGGATTGAACAGCAAAATGAAGTGACGTTTGGATATCTTCACGACATTCCAGGTCGCGACCAGATACATGATCGTCTGACCGAGATATGGGATTATGAAAAATTCACGACGCCCTTCCGCCACGGTGAGAAGTACTACGTTTTTCATAACACTGGTCTACAGAATCAGAACGTCTTGTTTGCCACCGATGACATTATCAAGCCCGGTAAAGTGCTGCTTGATCCAAATTCATGGTCCGATGAGGGAACCGTAGCGCTTGCGGGAACTTCTTTCACCAACGATGGAAGTCTGATGGGCTACGCCACGTCGAAGGCCGGCTCTGATTGGAAGGTCTGGCGGGTTCGTGATTTAGCGACCGGCAAAGATTTGCCAGACGTTATTCGTTGGACGAAAGATGGATCAGTCGCCTGGACGGCTGACAACAAGGGCTTTTATTACGCTCGCTACCCCGAGCCAGAAGAGGGGCAAGAATTCTCAGCCGCGAACGAAAACGAAGCGATTTATTTTCATGCGATGGGAACGCCTCAGTCGGAAGACACATTAATCTTCTCGATGCCCGAGCAGCCAAAATGGGGCTTTGCTCCAACGGTTACAGAAGATGGCCGCTATCTTTTGGTGTGGGTGTATTACGGGACAATACATAAGTACAAGGTGTACCTTTGGGACCTTCAGGATCCAGGCAGCGAACCAACTGAATTGGTAGGCGCATTTGAAAATGACTACAGCCTGCTAGGCAATGACGGGTCCACATTGTTTATGAAAACAGATCGAGATGCGCCTCGGGGGCGCGTGATCGCCATGGATGTGGCAAATCCGAGCCCAGAAGCCTGGACCGAAATCCTCCCACAAACGGACGCAACGCTTCAAAGTGTCAAGTACATCGACAATCACTTTATTACCAATGAACTCATTGATGTCACCTCTCATGTTCGCGTCTACGACAAACATGGCCATCATGTTCGAGATGTGCCACTGCCTGGTCCTGGCCGAGTTGGTGGCCTCACGGGGCGGCCCTCACATGATCAAACATTCTTTACATTCACCAATTACACAACACCACCAACCATTTTCCAGTACGAAGTTGGTACGGGCAGAATGCGAAAACTCTGGCAGGCCGACATCAATGCAAAAGTTGAAGACTTTGAAACTGAGCAAGTCTTTTATGAGAGCAAAGATGGCACCAGGGTCCCGATGTTTATTTCCTATCGAAAAGGACTAGAGCGAGACGGAAAGAACCCGACCCTTCTCTATGGTTACGGTGGGTTTAACATCGCAATACTCCCCTATTTTTCAATCTCACGTCTGGTGTGGATGGAAATGGGCGGCATCTTTGCGGTCGCCAATCTGCGCGGTGGTGATGAATATGGAGAGGCATGGCACGAAGATGGCATGCTGATGAAAAAGCAAAATGTATTTGATGATTTCATTGCTGCTGCTGAGTACCTGATCGATGAGGGATACACAAGTCCTCAGCACTTGGCCATCCAAGGCGGCAGCAATGGCGGGCTCCTTGTTGGTGCATGCATGACGCAGCGGCCTGAGTTGTTCGGCGCAGCGCTTCCTGCTGTTGGTGTGATGGACATGCTGCGTTTTAGTGATTTTACAGTTGGTCATCTTTGGGTCAGCGAGTACGGCAGCACAGATCATCCCGATGAGTTTGCCAATCTCTACGCATATTCGCCGCTACACAACCTAGAACCAGGCACTGAATATCCAGCCACAATGATTACCACTGGCGACACAGATGATCGTGTCGTCCCTGCGCATAGCTTCAAGTATGCAGCGGCGCTTCAAAAAGCCCATCAAGGCGATGCTCCGGTTCTGATTCGGGTTGAAACATCAGCTGGCCATGGCGCGGGGACACCGACCACAAAACGGATCGATGCCGTGACAGATAGTTGGTCATTCTTGGCCAATGAATTGGGCATGAAGCAACAGGCCGAAATGATTGTGGATGAGCCAGTCGAGCAGCAGTAAATGTGATACTCGCAGGATTGTGGCGATAGAGATCTGAACCTCGGCGATGCTCAACAATTTAGCGGAGCCCGAGCAAGCGAGCCATCCAACTGATGGAGATATCTGGCCGCTCTTCAATGCAGCCTCCGGCCAGGCTCGCTGCTGCATAGCCGCTGCGTGTCGCCCCTTCCATCGTTGCTGGCCAGCCAGTTGAAGACCAATCGCCAGCAATCAGTAAATTGGAGACACCGCCGAGCGCCGGGGCGCCTGGGCCAGGACGATAGGCGTTGATATCAGCTGTAGCGGCGAACGTAGCTCGCTTCTCTTTCACTGATCGATGAACCAGCAAAGTGGCATCTTTGATGTCTGGTAATGCGTCACCTATTGCATCAAGAACGCGATTGACAATCGCCCCCTCATCAAGAGTCATCCATTGCTCTGCGCCACTGATAACAGCATGAATATGTTGCTGCCCGTCCTTGTCAGTTCCCTTGTTGAAAATCCAGTGGACATCACCACCTGCAAAGACCAAGTGGGGCAAGCTCATCACCTGCCGGTCAAACACCAGGTGGACTCCAAGAATCGGACTCACTTCGAATTGGCCAAGATCTTGCAATCTTGCATCGGCGCTTCGCAATGGTTCTGAGATAATCTTGTCTAAACGATCAAACGGAAGCGTTGATATCACCGTCTTGGCTTCAATGAGTTCATTTGCTGTGACCACGCCAGTGACACGGCGCCCATCAAAGTTGATGGCTTTGGCAGAAACGCCAAGTTGAATTTCGCCGCCATATTTATTGAGATATGACTCGACAGTCCCATAGAGTTCGACCAGTGGCACTTGCGAAAGGCCCATGACATAGGAAAAACGATTGCCAAGAAAGCCCTCCTGAAACACCTGCAGCGCATGTGTCGCACCAACCCGGTCCACATCAAGATTGCAGGCACTCACGACGATTGGATTCCAAAAACGATCTATGATTTCTGGCGACTGTCCTGCTTCGTCAAGGAAGAGCCTGAAGGTCTTGCCTTCCCAGTCACCCCTTCGACGAATACCAAGGCGCAACATGCGCAGCATTCCACGTTGAATCTGACGTTTTTGGGCACGATCGAAGATTTTCATTCGACGCAAAGACTTGCCCAGGTGTAATGGTGCTGGAAGCCAATTGGCTTCAAAGCGATCTGTTCCATTTCTATCAGCCTTTTGCTTCCCATCAGTCCAGTACAGGGTTCGATGCCACTGGATCTGATCAAGCACGTCCAGTCGCTGATAGAGGTCGAGAAGATTTGTGCAGCAGCCCAGCACGACATGCTGGCAGTTGTCCAAGACGGCGCCAGTACGCGGGTCGACAAAGCTAGTGGCTCTGCCTCCGAGTCGCTTCTTTGTTTCAATAAGTGTCACCGGACGACCAGCATCCACCAAGCTGATGGCTGCAGCAATGCCAGCAAGACCGCCACCTAGGATGACCACACGGTCGCTCACTTGCGAATGACCTGCGATGATCTCAAGCGAGCTTGGAGTGCAATGGAGCTCTTCTGCAGTGCAGTGAGTCGCAGGCGACGATTACTCGCCAATCGATCAGGCTGTTGAGCCAGCTTCTCAAGCAACTGGCGGTAGATTTTTGTCATGGCCCAAAGAGTTGATTGGCACGCCGGGTTAATCAGGGCGTCAAGCGGTGCAGACTCGATATAAAAGCACCGGGCTCGATCGATCTGGGCGATGATGAATTCGCGGCATTTCTTGCCATCGGTCCAATTGTAAAAATCCTCTGGCGTGATCTCGTGTTGTGCGAATTCATCCGCAGGAAGATAGACCCGGCCAATGGAATAATCTTCACGGAAGTCGCGAAGAATATTTGTGAGCTGAAAAGCAACGCCACGCTTGATGGCAAGGTCGTTGGCTTTCTCACTTGGACCTCGGTAGCCCCAGATAGCGATACAAACCAGACCAACGGTCGAAGCCACACGATGGCAGTATTGTTCAAGATCTTCGAAGCTCTCGTAGTGTGTACTTTGAACATCGTCCAATTGGCCACGCAGCATGTCATGAAATGGCTTGTGGTCTAAGGATGTGCGTTGGGCAACTTCTGAGAGTGCGATCCATACTGCTTCGTCTGAAGCGGGCGCACCTCGTAGTGCGATGTCGGTCAGCTGTGCAAACTGATTTAACGCTTCTTCAGCTTGCTTGGAGTCAACCGCATCATCGACCATATCATCAGCTTCTCGCATCCAGGTATAGACCGCATACAGTGAAGATCGCTGCGGCTCTGGAAGGAGCTTGAGTCCGTAGTAAAAATTCCGGGCTCTGGTCCGCGTAATCTGACGGCATGTTTCAAATGCCTGTGCTGTGCTAGCGAGCTGTGTCAATTCGCCTTACTCCTTCTAAGCCGCCAGGCCAGGCACCAAGCGTTGAGTAGCAGTTGGGCTTTCGTGAATTTCGTTAATCGGGGCCTCATCAGACACGTCATGCAGTTCCACTGTTCTATTCGGCGGAGAATGGTGCGGCCTCCTGCTGCAAAGAGCCAGATCAACGGCCGAGTGGTTGGCGACACCTGATCAATTAATGGACAGCCTCGCTCGTAGAGCATCCAAGTTTTATCTACACAAAGGCGGATCGTCTTTTGAAATTCTCCCAAGAATGTCTGATCCGGCGCGTACCCTTGTCTGCATGAGGCATCCAGTCGTGCTTCAAAATCAGTACTCGAGATTAACGCGTTTGGTATGTAGAGTCGATCTCGCTCCAGCCAATCACGCTGAACATCTTGCCAATGATTTGTGAGTTGTAGTGCAGTGCAGATGTCATCGCTTTGGCTGAGCTGCTGCTTACTGACTGGCTCGTCCTCACAAACAGCAAGAACCAGTCGGCCAACCGGGTTCGCACTCAATTGGCAATACGCCAAGACATCGTCCCAGCTTTCGTATCGTGTTTTGTGCTGGTCTTGCTCAAATGCAGAAATGAGGTCATCAAACGGTTTGACTTGGAGGCCTCGCCGTTCGATCGCAGGCTGTAGAGCAACAAAGACAGGGTGCCGACTCTCTCCGGCAAAGCATTTATGCAGTTCACTGCGCCACCACTGAAGCAGCTCAGTTGACCGATCTTTGTCCCCTATCTCATCACCCAGATCATCTGACCAGCGGCAGAAGCTATAGATCGCAGCAAAATCTGGTCGCCTCTCAATTGGGACGAGGCGACTGAGAACGGTGAAGTTCTCATAATGTCCGGTCGTAAGCCGTCGGCAGTAGGCCTGGGCCTCATCGAGCGTCACAGGCTGGACCTGATCTGGGCCATAAAGGGCCAACTGAGAGGCCGGATTAAGATGGGTATTGCTGTTCACTTTTAGAGGAAACTCCACTGAGATGGGCCACTGTATCGGGCCTGAGGTGACCAGACCAGTCGATCAGGTCTTGAGTCGCCCGCAGGGGGGGCATATGATCTTCCTGGAGTATCAAAACACAATGGAACTTATTCTTGCCAATCCGAGGGGTTTCTGTGCCGGAGTCTATATGGCGATTGACGTGGTCGATCAGCTGTTAGAAATTTGCCCAGAAGAGCCAATCTTTGTTTATCACGAGATCGTCCATAACAAGCACGTGGTCGATCGCTTCAGAGAAGAAGGCGTTACTTTCGTTGATGATCTTCAAGAGGTCCCATCGGGATCGATCTGTGTCTTCAGCGCTCACGGTGTGAGTCCGGCTTTGCGAAAAGAAGCGGCCGAACGAAACCTTACTGCGATCGACGCAACTTGTCCGCTTGTCACCAAGGTACATGCTGAAGCTGTTCGGTATGCCCGCAAAGGTTATCAAATACTCTTGATTGGACATGCAGATCACCAAGAGGTCATTGGAACCAGAGGTGAGGCACCAGAAGCAATGCAGGTTGTTGAGGCTGCTGAAGATATTCCAGGACTCAATATTCTGGATCCCAAGAAGCTTGTCTATCTGACTCAGACAACACTGAGCATGGATGATGCTGAAGTGATTATCCAGGCGCTCAAAGGAGCGTTCCCGGAGATCAAGTCGCCGCCGAGTGATGACATCTGCTATGCCACGACAAATCGACAGATTGCAGTTCGGGCGATTGCTCCAGACTGCGATCTGGTTTTAGTTGTTGGTAGCATTACGAGTTCAAACTCTTTGCGACTGACAGAAATCTCGGAGGGGCTAGGAACGCGTGCCATTCTTATTGATGATAAATCTGAACTAAAATCAGAATGGTTTGAGGGCATCAATCGTGTTTTGATTACTGCAGGCGCCAGTGCACCAGAGCACCTCGTCAAAGATCTTATCTTGCACATGATTGATGAATATGGTGGCGAGGTTGAACAGCGTGATGTTTCGCAGGAGGCTGTTGAGTTTGGCCTGCCCGGTACACTAAAGCACTTCATGCGGTCACGCGGCATTGATCCTTCTGGTCGCCGTATTCAAATGGATAAGACGGCATCAATTGATAGTTTTCTCGATGGCCACGGAATTGCACACCGCCGTGTTGATCTAACTGTGTCTGCCAACGGCTAAATGAGTCATTCCGCAACAACTGCTTTCTTTGATCTCGATCAGGACCAGCTTGTCCATTGGTGCGATGAGAATGATCTGCCCAGCTATACAGCAGGCCAGATACAACAATGGGTTTATCAGCACGGTTGCGCCAATCCGCAAGAAATGAGCAATCTCCGCCAATCGACGCGCGATCTCTTGGCTGAAAAGATGGTTTTTCTAGAGGGCCAGGTGAACCGTCACCAGCTTGCCACAGATGGCACACAAAAAATATTGGTTCGTTGGCCCGATACAGGTGATGAACTCAAGCTTGGTGAGTCAGTAATGATTCCGGATGGCCAGCGCGCAACAGCCTGTCTTTCGAGTCAGATTGGGTGCCCTGTCGGTTGCCGGTTCTGCGCTTCGGGGCTGGGTGGATTAGAAGGAAATCTGACCGCTGGAAGGATCGTTGAACAGGTCTATCATCTGACTCGTTTAGCAGGTCGTGAGCGTATTACACATGTTGTCTTCATGGGCATGGGTGAGCCATTGGCCAATTTTGCAAGCGTGACCAAAGCAATCAAAACCCTCAACGCTCCCTGGGGATTTGGTATCGGAGCACGTCGCATTACCGTATCAACCGTGGGCTTGCCGGTAGCGATCCGTCGCTTGGCGGCATTTGATCTACCTATTACGCTTGCACTGAGCCTCCATGCTCCCAACGATGAACTAAGGCGCGAGCTCATACCTTGGGCTGAATATGCAACTATTTCTGAATTGCTAGATGCGTGCCAAGAGTACTTTCGTCGCTCCGGTCGAGAGATTACGCTCGAGTACCTTCTTCTGGGTGGGGTCAATGATTTTCCAGAACATGCCAGAGAGCTGGCTGTTGTAGCGAAACAGTTGCGTGCCAACATAAACTTGATCAGATATAACGAAGTCAAAGGCCTGCCTTATGAGCGTCCTGCCACAGATGACGTGCTTCGTTTTCAAGAGATCCTACGTGGCAAGCGCGTCAACGCGCATATTCGTAAGAGCCGGGGTCGTGATATCGCTGCCGCATGTGGCCAGCTGCGGCGATTGACTCAGCCAACGATTCAGCAGACCGCCGGTGATCTTAAAAGCAAGTCGTAATCGCTAGTCATCGCTTGGAATCTGGCCGTCTGATTCTGTGAAGCCAGCGATAATTCTCGTAATGTCATCTGAAGTAGCGCTCCGAAATTCGCCACTTTCGACCATTGTATTAAGCGTCTGAAACATCAGCAGCATCCGCTTGTGGTCAGTCGAGGAAGCATTGGCCACATCTTCTGCCATCGAGACCAAGAGCCTCCGGAGCTCCCTCTGCCGTCGCGTGCCTCTCCATCGAAATGGCACCGTGTGCCGAAGCTCGGAGGCGAGGCAAGCCATCCAATCACTTGTTCGAACATCTGCACGAAGACGCCACTTGAGAACAGTCAGCTCAAATCGCACCAAAAAACGTCTTTCGATTTCATCGCCGCGGGCATGCTTAACATCAAGCCGCTGGCGCGTTCTCATTCGATGTGCTCGACTGACAATCATCGCAGCGATATAAATTGGATCGCGAATGAGCATGCAGTCCGCAAGTGGAAGTACGGCAGATCTCGTGAGCTGTCGGCCATGATCTGCGCGGTCAACACTGTAGAGCCCAGTGATTAAATCTGCATATCGTTTCGCGTACTCATACCCACCCCACTGCATACACCTGTAGAGACTATGGACGAAGTCGCTGGCAGACTCTCTTCCAGGTGCGGTTTCAAGCATGCCGGGCATGAGTGAGATTGAGTGTGTGAGGAGCTGACAGAATCTCTTGGGATCGTGCTTCTTGGCAAAGCGGCCAGGCCGCCACTGCCACCACCGCCGTGGTGGTACAAGGAGTTCAAGGCGTCGCACAAGTCGGCTGACTGATCCCTCCGTACGTACGCGAGGTCTGACAATTCGGTCCCGATGTACGACCAATCGTCTTCCAAATATAAAAGCTTCCATCAAGCGTCCAAACTGAGGCGATTCTGTTGCGCGCACAGCACTTTCCATCGCATCTGCCGTCAGTGGTATGAGTCCCAACTGGAACGCACTGCCAAGAAGAACCAGATCGGTCAAACGGTCGGTTAAGAACCAGCTTCGCCCCAGAGATGCGACATCTTCGAGAAGGCGGATATCTGTTCTCGCTGTCTCTCTGAGCCATTGATCCAAAATACCCATGTCAGGAGATCTGTGATCCGCATCAAACTCACCGGTATTGGCGACGACATAAGTTTGCTCAGCATTTGCCACACGAAGTGACCGATCGGGTGCAATAGCTCGAGCTGTTTCAATCGGATCGAGCCCCAGGAGCAAATCAGCATCACCAAAGGGAATTGTTGGCGGATCAGTGAGGCCATCACTACGCGGCTGAGAAAAGAGGAGCTGCGACCATGCCCGGCGACCAGCACCAATTGGACTGGGCTGATACCGCACTGCAACTGCGTAACCCATCTCATGTGCGGCCTGACAGAGTATCTGTGCAATGAGACCAGGTGGATCTCCCCGATACCCTGCGAGATGGACACGCCAGTGGGCGCTCTTGCCATGAATCGGCGTTGGTGTTGGCAATACTTCAGACCCGAGTTCTCTGAGACGATGAACTGGCGGCCGAGTGCGTATGACCTCAACTTGCTCAAGGAGCGGACGAATTCGGCTTCTAAACGTAGCTCGATGACCTGCTGGCACCGCTTGTGCAGAAAACACCGAAGCAAGCGGCTCTACGGTATCGGGATGCTCGCGTTCACTTGTCACAGTAGCTCGCCTTGCACGAATCCGGCAAGCTTCTTCAGCCGCCTGCCTTAATCGCTGCAAGGGCTGAAATCCGCGTTCGTCAATTTCCACCAACATTTGTTCGATCCGTCGCACATCAAAGCGTGGCGGTGGGCCGTCTCGCACAATTAGAACTGTAAGCTTGGCGCCAAGCAGCCCTTCTGCAATCGCCTCTGTCAATGCAGTCACATCATCCAAATTGCCAACTAGTATTTTTGTTCCTTCAGTGACTTTGGCAGGTACTAATGCAGTTGCAAAACGTTCAAGATCGAGTTGGCCTGATGACTCCAGAATTAACATCACGCAGTTCTTTTTAGCGAGGGCTGCCTGCGGTATCGCTCCCGCGCCATGCTGCACAAATGCGTCGTGAGACCATTTCTCAATGAATGTTGGTTGTTGTCGTGTCCCTAATTCCAAGTCACCATCAATCACGAGGCCTGTCGGCAAGGCGGCTGGTTCGATTTCTCCAGGATTTTCTACCAGTGACTGAAATGCTGAAACAACAAGTGCCTGCAGCGCTGCCCAAGCTGCCGCAGGACCGACTATCTCACCGCGTGGCGGCAGCATTACCTCTGGGCTTAGGATGGCCGGCGTAAGATGGTGTTGTACCTGTCGACTAGGGCCAATCTCATGCAGTAGATGATCAATAGATCTCGCTAGCAAGGATGGATGAGCCACATCCCCAGGTGCAATCGTACGAACCACGCCATCGCGATCTTGAGGTAGCGTACGTCCCCAAATGAGGCCTGGCTTCTGCCCCTGGGCTCGGAGTGTCTCTGCGGCATCAATAATTTTATCCATCACACATCCAGGCCGAGTCTCAAGCACAATCACCTGGTGGCATCGGGTGAGGATTCGACTGATGGCTGGCAAGTCAACTGGATCGATCAAGCCCAATTGCAAAATGGGCACGCGCCCCGTCAAGTTAAAAAGTTCGACAAGGTAATCAAGCGATGGATCAGCAACGCCCACGGTTATAAAACCAAAGTTTGCTCGCTCGCCAGGACTCGGTAGTGCTGAGGCACTATTGAGCTCCATGCGTCTGGCGACACGCATAAGCCCTCCACCCTCTTGCCCGCGCCAACGGCGTCGACGTTCATGTTGTCGTAACACTTCAGGTTCATCACCACGATTCGGTCGCCCCTCAATTGAACCTCCTGAATGAACCAAGGAGGAATGACAGATGATTGCAACCACTTGCTTGCCCGCTCGGCCCAGTCGCAGTGCGAATTCAATAGAGTCGCGGAGTTGTGAGAGGCTTGCTGGTTCTAAGCATGGGATGCCAAATTTTGCAGCGGTTTGCCGAGGGCATAGGCGGGGCTCATTATCGTGGTCATCCTCAAGTAGCAGCACGAGGACACCCTTCGTAGAACGGGTTGCCTCAGTCATTCGCTCTAGTTCATCCCACACTTTGGCGAGTTGGTTATTTGGGACTGATGAAAGAACATTGCGACCAGCAAGTGTTTCATTCCAAGCCAAATGAACCGCGCGAGCGGAGTCCAAGGTGGAAAGCAACTCAATGTCATGCTGCTGGAGAATCGATTTTGTCAGGGACTCCTCCCCAGTGGAGGCCAGATCGGCCGGCCCCAGCCTTGGCGTCGCAATCAGCGAAATTGGGGGCTCGCACTCCAGGGCACTTTTGAGAATAGTCTGAGCATAAGTGAGATAGACAAGTCCACTGCCGGTATTCAGTGCATGGGGCGCCTGTCTGTTTGATCCAGTTTCCACGCCTGGACCATCGCCTATGCTGATCCCGACGTCAACTTACCCGCAAGAATCTGATCAATTGCTTGGGCGACCCCGTCATGACGATGGTCGTTTGTGACGTGATCAGCCGCATCTTTCACATGTTCATCCGCATTCCCCATCGCAATTCCCATGCCCACATTTTTGAGGAGATCAATGTCGTTGAGACCATCTCCGATTGCAGCAACCTGCGACGCATCCCAAGATCGACTCAGCATGATCCGCTCTAGCATCACCCATTTTGATACACCCTTGGCAAACACCTCGAGTAGCTGAACGCGCCCTATCTTCTTCCGATTGGCTTGCTGATCACCCTCAGGCGTGACTGCTGGCCAGAAGAGTATCTCAAGCTGATCGGAATATTCCCGACATAGAATCTCTGCGACTTCAGCGAGTGTCTGGTGAGCTGATACGGCACCAGCGCGAATAGAATGCTCGGGATGAGGATCATCATCGAGTCGTCTTCGGTACTGGCAAGACATTGCAAGGTGATCAAACCACCACTCCGTAACCGGATCGAGTGTTGCATCTCCGACAGCAAGATAGTCATATCCCGTCCTTGACGCGTCTTTGAGCAAAAGCACTTTGTGCTGAGCAGGAATCAAGAGATTTGCAATGAGCTCGACTTGTTCTGGCTGAAGAACAATGCGATCCAAGGTGCGGCCGGCACTATCTGTGAGCAGTGCACCGCCAGCGCTGATCACGAGCCCTTGGTGTTCTACGGCTTTCAAGGCCGCGGCAGACTCTGAGGCAGTCCTGCCAGTTGCGATAATGATCTCCAGCCCGGCCTCGAGGGCTCGAAAAACAGCCCGCCGATTCTGATCGGAAACCTTAGCTTCAGGACCCATTAATGTTCCGTCAAGATCTATAACGATCGCTTTAAAGTCCGTAGCCATGTTCTGAAAGTAAGCCCTACAGAGAGGAGAGGCAAGTCAGTTTGCCCACCTCAGCCGCCCACCGTAGGCTACTGACATGATGAATCCCCAAAGGGGCACTAATCTGTGAGCAAGTCTAATTCCAAGGACAAACGTGCTTTGGCCAGCTCGCTTGAGCCAGCACTACAGGAATTGCTCAAAGGAAAACTGCAACCAATCCATTGGTTCAAAGCCGATTGGCAGCGCGGCGGGGCCGCGACTGGAAAGAGTATTTTTGAAGACCACAATGGCAAACATAACGTCGTTGTTAAGTTACCCGTTGGCCCGCAAGAACTTATATGGACGCGGCGACTACAAACAGCAAGCAAGCCATTGCCGATCCCCCATCTTTTTGCATCTGGTCATGAATTGGGTGGATA
Source organism: Phycisphaerales bacterium (assembly GCA_029268515.1). Classification (NCBI taxonomy): domain Bacteria; kingdom Pseudomonadati; phylum Planctomycetota; class Phycisphaerae; order Phycisphaerales; species Phycisphaerales bacterium. Next base: position 34,244 of record JAQWNP010000003.1, read on the forward strand.
TGACCTTGCATGGCTGATCATCGAATGTTTGCCGACTGGGCCGCTGGCGCTGCGTTGGCACGAGAATCATATCCAGAGAATTGCATCGGCATCAGCTCAGTTTTATGCCGCAGCTGGTGCCTATGAGATCGACCAAGCACCTAAAAGAGAGCCATGGGAAGACCTGATCCGCGACGCTCAAAAGTCGGTGAGGGTTAATAAAATATCTGAGCGAAAGCGATGGGCCTCAGCTCTCAGGACACTCAAACGTCGCTCGGAACAGTTGGTGCAGCAATGGCGGGCGAGAAAAACTAACCAATGGCTTCATGGTGATTTGCATATGGCCAATGCCATGACGCGAGGGGAATTTACGAAGGGCGAGGTGGTGCTCATTGATCTTGCGGAAGTCCATGTTGGGCACTGGCTAGAAGATGCTGTTTATCTGGAACGCCGGCTTTGGGCGATGCCAGAGCGAATGAAAAAGACACGTCCTGTCCGAGCTATTGCCACAGCTCGACGCCAGCTGGGCCTCGATGTTGAGGCTCAGTTTGGGCGATTAGCGATGATTCGCCGCGCGCTGCTCGCCGGTTCAGCCCCTGCTTTCATGCGTTCAGAGGGGCATCCTCAATATCTTGCAGCCTGCCTCACTCGGCTGGAGTCAGCCCTGGCATCTCTCTAAAATACGCCTGTCAGACCTCCTGAGGAATCAGTAGATTGCCCAGGCTCTAGAACGGGGATACCATCGCCGTCTTCTATTGGCCTTTTTAGAACTGCACAGCCCATCGAATTGAGCGTATATTCTCTGGGTTGAAGACCAGCCTGATCACCCCCATTTTTATAAAAACTGACAGAGAAGCATATGGACCGCGATCGACTCAAAGATATTCATCAAAGTGACCTTAGTGAGAGCAGGGTCAATGAGGACTTCGTGGTTTGGATGAAAACCAAGGGGCCTTTCTGGCTTTTATTCTGCCTTGTCTTTATCGCGGCGTTTCTCTTCTGGAATCGGTACAAAGAAGGCCAGGCGATGCATGTTCGTGATGGCTGGGTTTCACTAGAGACAGCGACACTTCCGGATTCATTACTTGAAGTTGCTCAACAATATCCTGATGTGGGCGCCGTGTCGGACTTGGCACGCCTGCGTGCAGCACAGCGTTATCTCGCCAGTGTGAATGCAATGCGTAATTTCAATCACACGCCAGATGATCCACAGATACTCACCAGCGAACAGCGCGATACATATCTCGCTGATTCGAAGAGGCTTTTCCGTTCTATTATTGACGAGCCGGATACAGATTACGACCGTACACTTGTGGTCATTAATGCACTAGCAGGCTTGGCTGCTATTGCAGAGATTCAACAGGATTCCGACAAATCCCAATCACTCTTAATGGAAGCAGCAAAGGTGGCGGATACTTCATATCCCATGCTTGCCAAGCGGTTGCTTGCTCGAGCTGAGTCTGAAGTACCTGCCGAGTTGAATCTCCCAACACCAACCCAAGAGAACTCGGCAATCATAAGTGACGAAACCACGCCACTGACGGTTGACCCCACTCTCAGAGACCTTATGAGCGCCCCTGACAGCGGGTCATAGCGGAGCTGATATTCCCACCCCGCGAGATAGAACCATCAGGCATTTGTTTGGCTGGCGCGATTGTTCCAACCATGGCTGATCTCTCTAAAAAACCTTCACCAAAGGATCAAAAACCACAGGTGATTGCACCGGGTGGGCAGGTTGATCGAGATCGCCTCCTTAAACTCTGGGAGTCGTCTGGAGGTGAGGAAGATCAGGCCCCCACTGTGACATTCGTGCTTCAACGCGATCTTGTGAAGCGCCTTGATCGCTATCTCGTCGATCGTATTCCGTTTCTAAGCCGAACAAGCCTCCAGCGTCTTATTGCTGAGCGCGCAGTGACTGTAAATGGTCGGTTACCGAAGGCTTCAACACGCCTTCGCCGTGGTGATGTCGTCGAAACCAGATTACCGCCACCGCCGAGTAAAGACATTCCCCCTGAACCGATGGATCTTGAGATCTTGTTTGAAGATGACGACCTTCTGGTCCTCAACAAACAGGATGACATTATTGTGCATCCCGCCAGAGGGAATCTTCGCGGCACCCTTATTAATGGCTTGGCCTGGCACTTTAATGCTCGAGGGGGCCAGCTTTCACCGGTCGGCGAGTCCCTTGCCAGGCCTGGTGTTGTTCACCGACTCGATCGCCACACCACAGGCGCCATGGTCTTCGCTAAGAGTGAGGAAGCACACTGGCAACTTGGTAAACAGTTCGAGCATCGTAAAGTTGACAAACGCTATCTGGCAGTTGTTCATGGCAGAATGGAACCTCACACAGACATTATTGATTTACCACTTGGTCGTCATCCAACGGTGCGCGATCGTTATGCGGTCCGGTGGGATCAGACTGGAAAGGCCTCGGTGACGATCTACCGAGTACGAGAGATCTACGAAGAGTTCTCCCTCGTTGAATTGGAACTCAAGACAGGTCGCACCCACCAGATTCGCATACACCTGTCTCACATAGGCCATCCCATCGTTGGTGATGACATTTACGGCGGCAAACACCTCACCCTTTCAGATGTATCTGGCGATCTGCACGCTACTCAAGAAGCATCCACACCGTTGATGCAACGACAGGCGTTGCATGCCGCTTCTCTTGGTTTTACACATCCAATAACCAAAAAGTTTCTGACCCATTTGGCGCCCTTGCCAACAGATTTTGCTCAACTCTTATTCATGCTCAGAAAACATCGTTTTGAGTCAACGCCAAGAGTCACTGGAGCAACGGTAGACCTCGACCCATTTTTACCTGAGTCGTAAGGCCAAAAAACGATCAACGTAATTTCAATGAAACCAGGGCAACCATTGCCAGAATAATGGCCAAGACCCAAAAACGCTGCACAACTTGCGTCTCAGACCATCCGCGCAGATGAAAGTGATGATGAATGGGCGAACAAGCGAAGAGCCTTTTGCCCTTCGTGGCTTTGAAGTAACCAACCTGCAATACCACGCTGCCGAGTTCCATAAAAAACACACCACCAATAATGATTAGTAAGACCTCTTGCCTGATCGTTACTGCGATGAGGGCCAAGAGGCCACCAAGTGGTAATGAGCCTGTGTCGCCCATAAATACTTGCGCTGGCGCACAGTTAAACCACAGAAATCCCAAAGAGGCTCCAGCCATCGCGCCTGCGACAACCATCATTTCTGCAGATCCCTCTACAAAAGGCAAGAGCAGCGTATGGGCGGCAGCAAGCGTACCCGCGATAAAGGCTAATGCCATAAATGCAAATGCTGCGACGCTGATACAACCCGCAGCCAAGCCATCCATACCATCAGTCAGATTAACAGCATTCGAAGTACCTGCGATCAACAGTGTGCAAATGACAATAAATGGAATCGCCCCAAGTGTGATGACGCCAGCAACAGGCGCCAGTGCCTCAGCCCCTGGTTCATACGTGCGTTGAAATGGCAGCGTCAGCACATGAGCGGTAGAAGATCCGATTCCATTGCGATAAAGAAAGACACCTGCCAGGACACCAACACCCAACTGAAACAGTAATTTTTCCCAAGCATAGAGCCCTTCTCGGGAACCTGGCTTACGGCGAGCGGTCGTCAACTTCAGCCAGTCATCAAATCCGCCGACCACTGCCAACCAAACCAAAACCAATAAGGCGAGATGGACGTAGCGATTAGTCAGATCAGCAAACAAAATCACTGTTACGAGAATTGATCCACAAACCAGCAACCCCCCCATCGTTGGCGTGGCATGCTTGCTGGCCATAAGAGCATTGACGTCTTCACGATAAAACTCGGGCGCATCTCCAAGCTTTTGGCGACGCAACCAACGAATCATCGGCTTGCCGCCAAGCAACACAAACAAAAAGCTGACCACCACCGCAGCAAAGCTGCGGAACTCCAACTGATAGAGAACCTGCAAAAGCGAATACAACCCCATCTCATCAAGGACGCCGTTATATCGCTCAAGCAAGTTGTAGAACATCACCGTCCACTTTAAAGAAGAGTCAATTCACAAAGGCATACCAATGCCAATCAGAACAAAACGACCTTTCAGATCATCTGGAACCACTGACGATCTCAATAACACGTTCGAGGCCAATGCCGCGAGAACCTTTTAGCAACACCCAATCATCAGCTCGTATGGATTTGCACGCATGGGCGAGATCTGATTGCCTCCAATTAGATCTCGCGGTTGCAGAACGACCGCTGGCCTGTAGTTCTTCTGCTACAAAAGAGGCATTTGGGCCAACGCAGACGACCTCAGCAATACGCTGACTCACATCCATTTCAAGAAGGCCAAACGCGAGTTCCCGGTGCAGCTGCTCACTGGTAGAGCCAAGCTCCAACATGTCACCGAGCACGACAACAAGCCGAGCATCGAGCGGCGACTGCTCTAAAAAGGAAGCAAGTGAGGCCCTGACAGAATCTGGGTTGGCGTTATAAGCATCGTTACAGAATGTCACACTGCCTTCATCACCCAAATCAATATTTTGAATCTCAAATCGCATTGAAGATGGTTCAGCCAATACAAACGACTCACCGATCACCTGATCAGGAACACCAAGTGATCTTGCGATTGCTAACACCGCGATCGCATTATGAGCGTTGTGTTCGCCTGGCAGAGCAAGATCAAAACGCATCGAATGGCCAGTCGCATCTGCCACTTCAAACCATCCACGGTTGGCCTGCCCATCCCAACCGCGGCCAATCAACTGCATCGCAGCACCAGGCATTGCCCCAGAGGTAACGACCTGCAAAGAAGCTGCAGTAACCTGCACCTGATCTTTGTAAACGTATGGAAAGACCGCAAGCCCGCCTGGCTGCACATGCTCTAAAAGCGACAGCTTCTCGTCGACAATCGCTTGAGGCGAGTCAAAGCCAGCAAGGTGGGCTGTACCAATCATCGTAATGAGACCAATGTTTGGCTGAGCCATCTCCGCAAGCGATGCAATCTCCCCCATTGCATTAGTGCCAATTTCAACAACCAAGTATTCGTCATCTGGCGATGCGTTAAGGATGGTCAATGGAACACCCAAATCGTTGTTGAAGCTCGCTGCGGCAGCGGTCCCTCTCAGGTGCTTGCCGAGTGTCTTATGCAAGAGATCCTTTGTCGTGGTCTTGCCGCAACTGCCTGTAATGGCAATGACGCATGTTGAGGTCAGGTGCTGACGCCAAGCATGAGCCAGTGCACCGAGGGCCGCCCTCGGATTAGCAACTGCAAGAACACCTTGGCCACTGGGGGCGATGCCATCCCATCGTCGATCACAGCCAGGCTGAACAACCACGGCCCAGCTTCCAATAGAAATGGCTTGTTCGATGAAGTCATGGCCATCGAAGCGGTCCCCCCTGATGGCGAGAAAGAGATCACCTCGCGCACAGCTTCGAGAGTCCGTAGTAACTTGCCCCTTAAATGTACCTTCCGGCACTTGTAACCAAGTGCCGCCTGTAACTTCTGCGACCCATGCAGGTGACCATGTTTTCGTCGCCATTAACATGAGGTAGAACCAACTCCTGCGCGAAGGCCTAGAGCTGCTCGGGCAACTTCTCGATCATCAAAGTTCGTACGTTGAGTCCCAATGATCTGGTAAGGCTCATGTCCTTTGCCAGCAATGAGAATGAGATCTAAATGACTCGCATCTTCAATTGCCCTAGCAATAGCAATCCCCCGATCAGCATCCTGCTGCATCTTGACTTGCGGGGAAGATGGAATGCCTCGACAGATCTCATTGATAATTCCTTGAGGGTCTTCTGTTCGAGGATTATCAGAAGTCACAAAGAGCTCGTCAGCCCATCGCGAAGCCACTTGTCCCATCCGAGGCCGCTTCGTCCGATCACGATCGCCTCCACAGCCGAAGACCACGCGAAGTCTGCCTCCTTGAGGCACAAGCGGCCGCAGAGCACTGAGCACGCGATCTAAGGCATCATCAGTATGGGCATAGTCAACCAGCACCGTTGGGGCCTCCAAGGCAGCGTCGTGAGCAACGAACTCCAGTCGACCCGGAGGCGGTTGGCAGCAAGAAAGACCTCTTTCAAGGCCGGCACGATCAACGCCAAGTGCCCATGCTGCAGCCACCGCCTGAAGCACATTTGCGGTGTTATGCAAACCCACAACAGGGACAAACGCCTCAATATCACCCCACTCGCCCGTGACGGTCACATGGGTTCCGTTGAGGCGAGCATCCCTGACCGTCGCCTGGCACATTGCCTGCCCCTCAGTACTGCTGGTAATGATCTTCCCGCCACAGGCATGGCTCATGGCGATCGCAGCATCGTCATCACTATTGATGACGCCCCAGCCGCTGGCCGGGATCTGTTTAAAGAGTTTCGCCTTTGCCGCCTCATACGAAGCCATTGAACCGTGATAATCGAGATGATCGCCCGTGAGATTGGTAAAGATCGCTCCATCAAAGTTAATTGCATCGACGCGCCCTTGGTCCAACGCATGGCTTGAGACCTCCATAGCGCAGCCGACGTAGCCTGCTCGAGCCATGCGACCCAGGTGCCGCGAAATATCCGTTCCTGATGGCGTTGTGAGGTTCGCTGTATGGCGACCTAGTCCATCATCGCACCAGATCGTTCCTAACAATCCAAAACGCACGCCTGCATGTCGCAGAATCAACTGCAAGAAATAGGCGACCGTCGTCTTGCCATTCGTGCCCGTAATACCCACAACCTTGAGTCGCTGGCTTGGATTGCCATGCACCCGCTCAGCAATCGTACGGGCCATTTGTCCGACATTTGTCGTTCGTAAGATTGCCATGCCTCTTTCACAGCTGGCTGGAACAACGTCATTCTGGTCAACCAGTGCTGCCGCCGCACCGGCCTGCTGAGCATCGGTGAGATACGACAGGCCATCGTAGGTGCCACCTTTTCTGGCGACAAAGAGGCAGCCTGGGGCAACACTACGAGAATCTTCTCGGACATCATGAATAGACACGCCAGGCTGGGGGCAGCTAAAACTAATTGGAAGTCCGGCGATAAGAGCTTCAATATAAATGTGATGAGCCTCCTGTTCGTTTCTATCGGATCATGACACTGAGAGACATGGACAAATACCGTTCAAGGAAGAATCAGCATGGCATCGCCATAGCTATAGAAGCGATATTCTTCTGCAATTGCGATTTCATACCAGTGTTTAATTTGCTCCAGACCAGCGAATGCAGCGGCTAGTGCAAGGAGCGAAGAGGATGGAAGATGAAAATTCGTCATCAATGCGTCTATGAACTGAAATGTGTGCCCAGGGGTGATGACAAGAGAGGCCTGGCCATGAATTGCGAGTGCCTGATGAGGAAGTGGGTAGGCCAGCGACTCAAGGGTACGCACAGTTGTGGTGCCCACAGCAATGCGTCGCCCACTTCGGTCCTGAGAGAGTTGCTCGATCGTTTGCTTGGGTACCGAAAAAGTTTCAGGGTCAACGACATGGTCATCAATGTAAGAGCACTCGACCGTCTTGAAAGTGCCTGGCCCAACGGTCAGATTGACGTAAGCAAGGTCAACGCCTTTTTCGGTCATTGACTTTATCACCTGGGGTGTAAAGTGAAGTCCCGCTGTTGGTGCTGCAATTGATCCCGTGCACTGGGGATTTGCATAGACGGTTTGGTAAGCGTCCTGATCTTCGCGATCTAGCCCAGCGATCCCCTGTCGGCGTCGAGCTGCGAGGATATAGGGTGGTAACGGAGCAAGGCCAACTTGTTCCAAAAACGCCTTTGCGTCGAGTGCAGGCTCCGGATGCACAATCCATGTGTTCTTGTCAAACTCGTCCAACACCAACGTATGCGCGTCCTGGCAACCATGCCGATCATTAATTGCCAACTTGAGCCCTGGGCGCAACTTCCCATTGCTCTTAATCATGACTCGCCACTGTCCACCCTGTTGGCCATTGGGTTCTTTCAACGCCTCAATCCATAGACCTTCAATGTGTCCCCCGCTATCAACGCGATCGCCATGAAAGCGAGCGGGGATCACCGTCGTTTCGTTCAGAATGATGAGATCATCTTGTTTTAGAAAGTGCGGCAAGTCAGCTACGTGTGCGTGTTCAACTTCGCCGGTCGATTTATGTGTCACCATAAGTCTTGCGTGATCGCGGCTCTGGCAAGGTGTCAGCGCAAGTCGCTCTGGCGGTAATTGGTAATCAAGAGCCTCGGTTTCCAGCCGCATCCATGTTGCTCCGGCATTCCGATTGTCTCCTGAGGCAAAGCTCAGTCAACAAATAGGTCAGCGCTTCGTGGCTCACCACCGAGGGGGGTCGCAAAACCACATCCGGTACAGCTGCGACAAACCGAATAAATAGATCTGAAGGCCAGCAGCGGTACCTACATCCTTGTTGGCCTCATCTTATCGGCCGGGCAACGGTTGCGTAAGGCCGAGCAAGGGATGGCGCAAGCTGTGCACCATTTCTCTTATGGAGATCCTTGCTGCATCGAGTCCCATGGTTCCAATACGTGTTATTGACACGCTGGCTGTTCCGCAGCTCAAAATAGAGCAGACCAGTTCAGTTCCACCTGCTCAGGCGAGTGCCAATAGGCCACCAGAACCATGGCCCTGTGATCTGCAAAGTGATCCCAATGCCCCGCCGCCATGGTGGTGGCTACAGAAATGGTGCTGGCAGCCAGTTTCCACTTTGGCAACTGCTCCGAATGAGGCCAGTCAGGCTCTGCCCATGGCAGGCCCCACAGAGTGTGGTCCTGATCCTCTCACAGTCTCAAAGCCTCACTCGAGCAATATTGGGCAGAAGCCTCCCATTGCCGCGTCTGATGAGGTGGTTGAATCGCCTCAGACCATTGTGGTTCCAATCAACTATGCCTATATAAGCAATCTCGGCTCGCTAATGGATGTCCTCTGTTAGGACCAAATGGCCCTTCCATGGAATGAGCTCAACAGGTAGCCGCTTGAGACCTCGCCGCCGGGCTTTGTCGACCGCATAACGGAGGGCTATATCCCGACGTCGGAGGACTGCTTTCGTTATGTTAAATTGCTTGGTCTTCATCATCGCAAGCGCCCATTCCCAGGCGTGGTACTCCTCCAAGCAGCGCGGTCGGTATCGATTGAAGCCAATGGCATGGTGTCCAACCTCATGTAAGAAGACAACACAGCTCATGGGCCCGCGTGGATAAGGCGATTCGATCAGTCTTCCCAAGCTCCCATCAACGCCTTTGACCTCCCAAGCACAGCCAGAAGTACTGCTTCGCCATTTGCGTACCTTGAACTCATAGGTGGTTTTCATTTCGTCGACGAGCGCGTCGTAACGTCGCTGCATCGGCTTTGTATTTTCAGCCGACTTGTTCTTGCTTCGAGGTGAACGCAGAACCTTCACATCCGACGGGCTTACCGGCGCGGCGCTCTTGAGCGGTGTCTTAAGCAAGTCCCAAAGTGTTGTGGCAAAGCGTTTCAATGTGTCCAACCTCTCGCACCACTTTCAGTCTATCGTGCAACATGAACCAGGCGTCAGTTCGGCCCCATTACAGAATGCAGCAAAGGGCATCATTCGAGACCCTGCTGGTTGAATCTCAAGCGGCCTTACAGCACCATTTGTACACTGAATTGCAAAGTCACTTCGCAGCTGCCCGCTAGTTCGACCTGCTTCATTCTCAGTAATTACTTCGACACGCCCGATCTTACATGGTCGGGGCCCCAACTTGGCCCGAGCGCCCGGCCATGGCGTAACACCATGGATCTGCGCACGAACTTGATCGGCGTCGCCCTGAAAGCGAACCAGGCCGTCATCTCGAGACAGTTTGGCTGCATGTGTGACAAGTGCTTCATCCTGAGCCTCGCCCTGCAGAGAGCCATCGTCCAAAGCATTGAGAACATAATCAATTGCTGTCGGGCCCATCTCGGCAAGGAAATCATGAATCTCACCTGCAGTGCGACTGGGGTCTAATGGGCAAGCAATCTGATGATAGATCTCGCCGGCATCAATCCGCTGCGCCAAAGCAATGACGCTTAAGCCCGTTTCCTTTTTGCCCGACATGATGGCTCGATTAATCGGAGCAGCTCCACGAAACGATGGCAAAAGTGAAGCGTGGAGATTACATGCGAAGCGCTGTTCCAAGATTGACTGAGGCATTTTCTGCCCAAAGGCAATGACGACATTGGCTGTTGCATCCTGCTGTGAAAGCTGCTCGACAACGGATGGATCAGCCACATCCTCAACAGTTACATGGTCAAGTCCGTGCTCACGTGCAAAAGAGGTAATCGGTGTTGGCGTTGACTTTCGACCCCGACCAGCTGGTCGATCAGGTTGGCTGACCACCTGTACAACTTCATGGTTGGTTTTGAGCCATGACAAAGTCGGTAGGCCGAAAGCACCGGAACCGTAGAACACGACACGCATCTTGGCTAAGCCTCCTTATGGGAGTCACGTAAGCTCTTGATGGCTTTGCGTGTCACCAACCGGTCCATTGGTGTCATTCGATCGATAATGAGCGTGCCATTGAGATGATCAAACTCATGCTGCCATACCCGTGCGCAATAGCCATTATCTTGATCCTCGAAAGCCTTGCCATTCTCATCAAATGCGCTGATGGTTGCACTCATTGGTCGCATAATATTGATGTGGATATCAGGAAGACTCAAGCAGCCTTCCTCCATTTCGCCAAGCGGTTTGGGATCGAGGGTCAGAATTGGGTTGATAAAGACCCTGCCCGAGCCCTTTATGTTCTCATCACTATCTGGCTGAGCTCGGGTGACAAAGATCCGCCACGGAAGGCCTATCTGCGGTCCAGCAAGGCCGACGCCTTTGTGTTCATAGAGCATTTCGATCATCCGTCTGGAAACAGCCCTGACCTCATCGTTAATCTCATTGATCTCTTCTGCAGGCTGCTTCAGGATGGTTGCTGGAAAGAAAACCAATTCGAGTTTGGAGATATCGATGGGCATATGTGCTCATGCTATGTTGCGGGCAGAACATTTGCCCCGTTTTTCGTATTCAGATTGACCGCCTCTTAGAATCCTCCTACCTTGCATCGTCCCAACCCTGCCCCGAGCAGGGGGGATTCATTGAAAGGACGGCATGGCACTTTTTGGTCGAAAAAAAGGTGAATCAGAAGACGGTGTTGAACCTCAGGAATCGGCTTTTACGCCATCTCCTGAAAAAGCCCGCAAGTGGTTTGAGCATGCTCGAACAATGGCTGACTCATTTAATTATGACTCGGCCCTGGTCTACTACGCCAATGGCATAAAACTGGACCCGTCTCGGATGCCCGCTCATGAAGAAATGATGAAAGTTGCCTTGCGCTACCGGCAAGACGGCGGTAAGCCGGCCTCTGGAAAAGAGGTTCGATCAATTGGAGAAAGCAATGCTGTTTCCAAGTTTGCGGCTGCTGAATTCGCTTGGATGAAGGATATTGAAAACGGTTCACTTGCTGTCAAAGCTATGGATGCCGCTATCAAGGCAGATATTCTAGAGTTTGGGCACTGGGTAGCCCCACATGCACTGAATCTATCGCGACGGGCAAAACGTGTTTCTCGAGGCTCATTGATGCAAATCAAGCAGCTTGCGAGCAGCGTCGGTGCTTGGGATGTTGCAATCGCTGCTGGCACCGCCTCGCTGCAATTAGATCCCACAGATTCTGAGCTTGACCGTGAACTGAAGGAAATGGCCGCCGAAAGAGCTATGGATCAGGGTGGCTATGAAGAGAGTGTGGGTAAGGAGGGCGGCTTCCGAAAATTCGTTAAGGACATGGATAAGCAGCAAGCCCTCAGCGATGCAGATCAGATTTCTGGGAATCAGTCCACCGAAGAGCGAATTCTGGCCCAAGCCCGCGATGATTATGAAAACAATCCCAACTCCCCTGATGTCATTAATAGACTGGCCCAATTGGTCAAGAAACAAGGTGGCCAGGAGGCTGAAGTTGAGGCCATCGGGATCTATATGAGCGGATATGAGGCAACTGGCGAGTTCCGCTTTAAAATGCATGGCGATGACATCAAGCTTGCACAGATGCGGGCCAAGCTCGACGAAATGCCTGATGATGAGGCCAAAGAAACGGCCAAAGCCGAACTTGCTAATACTGAGTTAACCCAATTCCAGGAAAGAAGCGCGAAGTATCCGACAGACCGGGCCCTCAAGTTCCGACTCGGCCAGGTTGCTCTTAGAGCTGGGAATATTGAACTTGCCACAGAGTGCTTTCAGCGGACCAAAGACGAACCTAAATTGCAGGTCAAGGCTGGGCATTTATTAGGACGCTGTTTTGCTGCTGAGACCTGGCATGCAGAGGCCATTGCTGAGTACAAAGAGGCGATCGCGTCCCTTGATTCTTCGCAATCAGATCTGGAACTGCCTATTCGATACGATCTCATGGTATCGATGATTGATCTGGCTTCTTCGGAGCAATCAGAAGAGCAGGCCCGTGAAGCACTGGAGATTTGCTCTAGTATCGCCCGTAAAGACATTACTTATCTTGATATCCGCAATCGCCGTAAGGAAATTGATCAACTCCTGAAACAACTGCGCGAATCAAATGATTAAAGCGAGCAGCCTGAAATTTGCTCCCAAGTAAGCGAGGATCTAAATCGAGTGCCAGTCGTAGCTGTTATCCCCGCACGCCTTGACTCGACACGATTCCCTGGCAAGGTCCTGGCCGACGAAACAGGGAAGCCACTGATTCAGCACACCTATCAGCAGGCTTGTAAAGCGACGAGCATTGACCGAGTCGTCATTGCCACTGACTCTCAGGAGATCATGGCTGCTGCGGCGAGCTTTGGTGCTGAGGCAATCCTCACGAGCAGTGACCACCCCAATGGCACCAGCAGGATTGCCCAGGCAGCGGCTGAAATCGACGCGGAGATCTTGGTCAATGTTCAGGCTGATGAACCTGAGATTCCACCCCTTGCTATTGATGCGGCTGTCGCTGCGCTCGAAGCTGATCCAGAAGCCCACGTTTCTACCCTGTGTTCACCCCTCTCCGATCAATCTATGGCCCTAGATCCTTCCGTAGTAAAGGTTGTAAGTGATTGTCATGGGCGAGCTTTGTACTTTTCACGCAGTCTGATTCCCTACGATCGAGATGGGCTGGGCCAGATCCAACCCATGCAGCACATTGGGCTATATGTCTATAGAAGAGCAATCCTGCCTGTTTATCTGAATCTTCCAGCGACGCCCTTAGAACAAGCGGAGAAGCTGGAACAACTACGACTTATCGAGCACGGTCTACCGATCGCCGTTGCGACCTACCCAGTACAACACCAAGGAATTGACACGCCTGAACAGTATGCTCAGTTTGTATCGCGATGTACTCAATCACCTCAATCATGAGAAGCATGATTCGATGCAAAACTGAGGGGGCAGCTTGAGTGAAGTGGCCTCGTCGTGCTACACTCCATCATGCACCCCAAGTCAAACACATCTGACGACGCCCCGGGCCACCAAGCGGATGGACGGGCGGGTTCTTCGTTATTACAAAGCACCAGCCGCTCAGTTGCTAATAGTGAATTCCACTCGCCAGAGCCGGATGGCTATCAGCGCGGCCGCCATCACTTTGTTGTTGTACTTGGCACAGTTATGTCTGGCCTGGGCAAAGGAATCTTTAGTTCTTCTTTAGCCAAGCTTTGCAAGGACAAAGGCCTTTCTGTTGCTCCAATCAAACTTGAAGGCTACCTCAATATTGACTCGGGGACTCTGAATCCTTATCGCCATGGTGAGGTCTTTGTGCTGGATGACGGCACTGAGTGCGACATGGATCTTGGCACCTACGAACGCATGCTTGACCAAAACCTCACGCATCGAAATTTTACAACTGCAGGCAAGATCTACACTGACATCCTAGCCAAGGAACGCCAAGGCGGATTCCTTGGACGAGACGTACAGATGATTCCTCATGTGACTGGCGAGGTAAAAAGGCAGTTGCGAGAATTGGCGATGACTGGTGGCCCTAACGGAGGCTCAGCAGACATTGTCTTTGTTGAGGTTGGCGGCACCGTCGGTGATTATGAGAATGGCTTTTATATTGAAGCGCTCCGTGAATTAGCTTTCGAAGAGGGTGCAGGCTCTGTTTGCTTTGTAGCGCTCACTTACATTCTCGAGCCCAAAACATTGGGCGAGCAGAAATCAAAAGCAGCCCAACTTGGCATCAAGAGATTGATGGAGACAGGAATACAGCCACACATGATTGCTTGTCGGGCTGACCACCTCGTGTCAGATACCGTCCAGGAGAAAATTGCGATGTTTTCGAACGTGCCTCAGCGGCGCGTTTTCTCAATGCACGATCGTGATTCAATCTATTCAATCCCTGATTCGATGCGAGCTGAGGGGCTTGATAGAGAAGTGTTGACGGTATTGGATCTGCACCATCGTGTGGATTCACGCAAGGAAGATCGGGCAAGAGCAAATTGGCAAGACTTTACAGGCATGCTCTCTGGTCGGCGTAAGCATTCAATCAAAATCGGCATCTTGGGAAAATATGCGGCACTCCGTGATGCATACGCGTCGATCGACAAAGCGATTGAGCATGCTTCGGCGCATCTTTCAGCAGACACTGATGTCTCCTGGATCGACATCTCAGATGTGAACCCTGATAATGTTGCAGATCGACTAAAAGGAATTGACGGTGTCATCGTGCCTGGTGGCTTCGGCGAACGAGGCGTGGAAGGCAAGATCGCATGTGTTGAATACGTGCGCAATTCAGGGATCCCCTTCCTAGGGATTTGCCTTGGCTTTCAGGTTGCAGTGATCGAATTTGCACGCCATGTTGTGGACCTGAAGGATGCTCATTCGACTGAGTTTATTCCCTCTGCCGATCAAGCTGTGATATCAGAACTTCCTGACCAAAAAGCCATTGAAGGGCTCGGCGGGACCATGCGCCTTGGTGGCCAAGATGTGCAAGTAACAAGCAAGACCTTGGCTTCCTTTTTGTATGCGGGCCAGGCCGCGGTGCGAGAACGTTTTCGCCATCGCTATGAAGTTGATCCCGGCTACATAGAGGCCATGACCTCAAAGGGACTGATTTTCTCTGGCGTGCATCCAAGCCAACCAATCATGCAAATCATGGAGCTGCCTCAGACGGTGCATCCTTATTTCATTGGGTGTCAATTTCATCCCGAGCTCACCAGCCGGCCGCTGGCCCCCCACCCGATGTTCTGTGGCCTCCTGGCCAATGCGATTGCGCACGCCTATCCCAACCTGGCTGCATCAGCGATTTCCACACGATGGCTACTGCCCATTGCCAACGGTGGTGGCAGCTCATCAGATACGAAAACAGTTCCATCAGCGGTCTGATTCTAGTGTTGTATCGCTTGTGGGTTGACCCCTGCTTGAGGTTTCCTAGACTGGCCCTCTATCTCGAAAGTACTCTGGCGGTATAGCTCAGTTGGTTAGAGCGAGGGATTCATAAGCCCTAGGTCGCTGGTTCGAATCCAGCTACCGCCACTTCTATTGCTTCCCAATTCGATATTGGCCCGCGCGCTACTGAAGCATCGCGGCCCCTCGTACACCACTGGAATCACCATGCTGGTTTTTGACGAGGCGTGTGGCAATTGCATCACTGAAAATCCACTGTCCCCACAATTCGGGAATGCGATTGTAGAGTCGAGTCATATTAGAGAGGCCGCCTCCCAGCACGACAACATCAGGATCCAGAATGTTGACCACAGTTGCAATGGCCTTTGCAAGACGCTCTTCATAGTGATGGACGGACTTTTGCGCCAGCGGCTCACCCGCTTCGGCACGCAGATAGATTTCAGCTGCATCCAGAGGCGCCCCGCCAAGCGATACATAGTCTTGAGTCATACCCTTGCCAGAGAGAAAGGTTTCTAAGCACCCTTGTCGGCCACAATAACAATCGGGCCCTGGTGTCTCTTGGCTTGTCGGCCAAGGCATTGGATTATGCCCCCACTCACCAGCAATAGAGTTCGCTCCAACAACTGGTTTTTGGTCAATACAGATTGCACCACCTACACCAGTGCCAAGAATCACACCAAAGACACATCTGGCCCCTGCTGCAGCTCCATCGATTGATTCGGACAGTGCGAAGCAGTTGGCATCATTGGCCAATTGAATCTTCCTATCAAGGATCTTCTCGAGATCGACATCAAGGGGCTTGCCATTCAAGCAGACCGTGTTCGAGTTCTTGAGCAATCCAGTGACAGCGGATATCGCTCCAGGTGATCCGACACCGACCGAATCCGCGCTGCCTAAGTGATTCTCTAAGTAAAGGACTAGATTCTTGATTTCAGCCAAGATTGAGTCGTAGTGAGCTGCTGGCGTAGGCACACGATGCCGCAACAGCTCGGCGCCAGCATGATCAAGAGCAATGCCTTCAATCTTTGTCCCACCGAGATCGATTCCGATTCGCATTGCGTTGGCATTACCTCACGCTTTAAAGGGCATGTTGCTATTCGTCTTCCATTGCTTCGTGCATCTGTTCTTGCGACTCGGCTTCGCTCCAAGGATCTGCATCAAACCACCCAACAGTCCCTTCGGGTTGAGTTGGTTCTAGTTCCTACATATCAGTTTCATTGGAACCCGCGAGCTGCCACATTTCAGCTGCATGTCCTTTGAGCTCTAGCTGCTCTTTTTGAGCAGAAAGATTCTTGGTTGAAACGGGGTCATTACATCCGGATAGTGCACAAGTCACCGCAAGACCAATCGAGGTCCCCGATAAACACTTCAAGTGCCACCTCCACACATACGCATTTGCTTAGTCCGAAACAACACAGCCGAAGCTGACAAGGAAAGCAGAAAAATCAGTCAGGTCTACGGTTCCATCTGGACCGTTGCCGCTAGGTCCACCGCCAGCAATGTCAGCTGTACCCGAGCCACCATACTGAATCAAGAAGATAGAAAAGTCTTCCACATCAGTAATCCCGTTGCGGTCGATATCACCAGGGCATTCCCAAGCACATTCATCTAAAAGAAGATCTCCATTGATATCTGCGCCTTCTCCCATTGCAATATCGTCTGAATCAGCAATACCGTTGTCATTGCAGTCAACAATGCAATCTGTGCACGGATCAATCAACTTGAAGAAGTTCCATGCTTCTCGAGTCGCATCGATATCCATGTTGCCCCACTGGCCGGGATAATCATGCCCGCCCCCGATCACCAGGTAGTACCAGAGCGACCGATCATGTTCGGTCGAGGTGTAGATATCGAGCCTGACCGTACTTCCATCGTTAGGATCCGAGTTAGGCAGGAACGTCCGAGTCATCGTGGGCGTCTCCATGATGTCCGCCCAGAACGCCATCGTTTCAGGGATCGATCGATAGGCACCCCATCCACCGCTGTTGTTCATGTCCCCCTTGTAGAGCGTGACTGAGTCGGAGGTTCCATTCATCGACAGAATCGGCCGGACTACCGCGGGGTTGCAGTTTGTGAAGAGGGTGTCGAGCATCATGCCGATGATTGGGGCAAAAGCGGTGAAGGTTTCTGGTTCTCGGCAGGCGAGCTGGATGCACATCTCCGCTCCATTCGAGAATCCGGTGACGAAGGTTCGCTCTGGGTCAAGACCATGCAGGTTCTGAAGATGAATGGCAAGTGAAGAGAGAAAGCCATCATCGTCGATATCGATTCCCTGATGAAAGTCGTAGTCGACATCCCAGAATCGATTGTTGGACTGGTCGCGCGTGCCGTTGGGAAACACCACAACGAAGCCTTCCTCGTCGGCAAGCTCCGTCCAGCCATAGTTATTCATCATGTCGTTGTTGTTACCGCCATACCCATGCAGCGCCACGACCAGCGGCGAATTTCCCGGAAGTGAGTCCGGAATATGAATCCGATACCTCCGGTCGAGTCCATCGTGCTGGAATGAAATATTTTGTGCACTTGCAGTGACAGCAGGCATCGCGCAGACAAGAAGAATAAATAGCTTCAGCATAAGACTAATATACCTGGACTTACGGGGTCGCCTTGTGGCAAATGAGCATTTAGCCAAAACACGATTTACAGCAGCCAGAAATGGCCATCCTTAACATTGTTCCAGCTCCTATAACTGTCATTCTGGGTAATGATTGGGTTTCGTTAAGAATGAGTTTTTGTGTGCCGCTGGCGTAGGGACACGATTTCGCATTGCGTTGGCATTACCTCACGCTTTAAGGAGCATGTTGCTATTCGTCTTCCATTGCTTCGTGCATCTGTTCTTGCGACTCGGCTTCGCTCCAAGGATCTGCATCAAACCACCCAACAGTCCCTTCCGGTTGAGTTGGTTCTAGTTCCTGCATATCAGTTTCATTGGAACCCGCGAGCTGCCCCATTTCAGCTGCATGTCCTTTGATCTCTAGCTGCTCTTGTTGAGCAGAAAGATTCTCGGTTGAAACGGGCGCTTCACACCCGCATAGGGCGCAAGCCCCCACAAGGCCAATTGAGGTCACGAATAAACGCTTCAAGTGCCACCTCCACGGATACGCATTTGCTTAGTCCGAAACAACACAGCCGAAGCTGACAAGGAAAGCAGAAAAATCAGTCAGGTCTACGGTTCCATCTGGGCCGTTGCCACTGGCTCCACCGCCAGCAATGTCAGCTGTACCCGAGCCACCAAACTGAATCAGGAAGACAGAGAAGTCGTCCACATCAGTAATGCCGTTGCGGTCGATATCTCCAGGGCACTCCCAAACGCATTCATCTGGAAGGAGATCTCCATTGATATCTGCGCTTGTCCCGGTCGTAATATCATCTGCATCTTCAACGCCATTTGCGTTGCAGTCAAAGTTGACAACAGTTGTGTTGCCTGGAACCACCATTTGAGCGGTGACGGAATTTCCCTGCCCACGAACAGTCTGGGGGCGGAACAAATCCATTTCTATCACCCCATCTTCCGGTGCAACTTCGGCGTCAAACCAGAAATTGTAGGTGGTACCCCAGCGAATGGCATTGGCATTTGGGTTCTCTTCATAGGTTGAAGTTGCCCACAAAATGTGCCCCGTTGGATGAACAAAGCCAGGCCAGTCGGTGGCATCAAATGGTTCGCCGCTATGGTAATTAACATCATTGAAGCCAATGTTGGTGACATTGACACTTGGATCAATAGGCACCTTAAAGGACCGAATGCTTCGGTGACTATTGAGATTTTCGACAGCGTATTCATAGTGCCACACGCCATTGCCAAGATCAGTCGCCTTACCAGCGGCAATCACAAGGCCTTCATGATTCACGCGCACGTCGGTTTCGACAACCTCGGGATCGTGATCTTGCCAGATCCGTACCGCTGCCTGGCCAACCTGAGGATCATGGCTACTGCTGATATCAATATCCCAATCACCATTGCTTGACGTATCGAAATACATGCGCCGATACGATTCGTTGTTGTCGCCATTTTGATTGGTGGCATCATCCAGAGAGATATAAAGCGAGGTGGCAAAATATTTTGTTTCGTCGTTGAGCCCCTCAACAATCTCACTTTCGCTTACTCGTAGGCGCTTATACGTCACATCACCAGTCTGGTTATAGTCCGTCGCTGGCCAGGGGTGATAGCCACTGTGCGCATTGACTTCAAATCGCGGCCCGAGCAGACTTTGGTTGCCATTGAGCCCACTGGTATAGGTGTCGGCGCAACCAACACCGAGTTCATAAAAGCTACCAGAGGGTACACATTCACAGTATGCCTGCTGTAGTGCCCCAAACCCATGCTTGAGCCAACCAATGCCAATCTGGCGCAGTCGCCCATCCTTAAGAACATAAACATGTTGGGAGATCACTGGTTTTTCATTTGAATTATCGTGCCACCACAATTGTTCAGTGCCGATATTTGCGGCGATTGTTGCAATGCTAAAAGCTGCATTTCCATCTAGGCTTCCGTAGCCACGGCCGTTGGGGATGTCGCTCACAACAACATCAGCACCAAGACCTCCACCACAATCACTTTGACCAAAGGAGGTATTGGCCATCATGCCCAAAACCAAGATCACAGGAATCAATCGTAAGCAAGTATGCATAGTTCTTCTTTCTTTCTGAAAACACATCTCTCAGATCTGGGCCTCACTGAAAAATTCAAACTCTACTGATACATGACAGTTCAACCCGTCCGATCCAAGGGTAAGTCCTACCCCAACTCAATCTTTTGTTTCCTAATCGACTGAAGACACATTCTAAGCGACAACGGTGCTCGTATGCCATGCTCTGCTGCCGAGTTAAATAATTACATTAAACGATGGCGGAATGATCACCCCAAAACAACAGGTTGCCCGCCCCTTACTCGATGTAAAGGGCGGGCAACCTCGAAAAAATCCTAAATTAACACGGCGCGATCAGGGTTAGTCTGAAGTGCATCCCCAATCAATGAGAAGCTGTGAGAAGTCAGCAAGGTCGACGACGCCATTTGGTTGCGTGCCACCCTTGCCAGCACCCGCAATATCTGGTGGGCCTGGAGTGCCATAAAAGAGCAGCAGCATACTGAAGTCAGACAGCCCAACAATTCCATCACGATCGAAGTCTGCGGAACATGTTGGCCATGTGCAATCATCAGGAAGGCCATCGTAATTGATATCCAAGTAAGAGCCAGCCAAGAATGCTGCTTCCATCGCAGCGCCATCGCTGACTCCATCAAGATCACAGTCACTCAAGACGGCGGCGCAATCATCAAGAATACCATCCGGTCGGCCTCGTCCACCATTCTGCGAAAGATGGGCTTCAAGGTCTGCGAACTCCTGCTCAGTCAGCTCATGAGAGCCACCTGCGTGAGATGTCCCTGGAGCGAGCTTCACCCACAAGAAGGAGCGTGACGCATTCTGGATATTAGGACCAGTCTGCCCACTGCCATCAGGAAGGTGACAGAAAGCACAGTTGTTTTCGGCCATCACGATGGAACCATTCTGTAAATTGCCAACAGGTCCACCTTCGAAGTCGGCAAAGGCGCCACTGTCGATATCACATTCATCAGGAATACCATTGAGGTTGCAGTCCTCACTGGTGCCACTGGCGATGTCTTCATCATCATCAATAAGATTGCCGTTGCAGTCTTTGGGCTCGCTGTTGCAAGGACTATCACCAGGACCCGTAATAGTCATCGTGCCAGTACCTGCTTCTGACTCATCCCAGCCACCAACTCTGATGGTATACATCTCGCCAGCGACCACTTCAGCATTGAGAATCGAGGAATAGCCAGAACACCCATCGGTGTCATCCTGACATTCAAGGAGCGTCATTGTGGCACAATTATCACCAGAGTAGATCATGAGATCAGAATCGTAGTTCACTTGATTGCAGGTGCTCACAGTGAGTGTGCCGCTCCCACAAGCTTCGTAGAGATACCAGATATCGTTATAGGAGCCATCCCACTTACAGCCGGTTTCACTTGGGCCATCAGTGGTTGCATTGGTTGTATCAACAGGCCATACGCCATCGCTGACTAGAACAGCGCCACCACAATCGTTGTTATCACCAAGGTCTTCGAACTGACAATTGAAGCAGCCGTCGCCAGCATCATTGTTGCCATCGTCACATTCCTCGCCCTGCTCAACGATGCCATTTCCACAGACAGGATCAGTGCCGCCGTCATCACAAGCGAACTTATAAATACGACCAGAGCTGGTAACGATATAGAGTTCGCCAGCAGCATCTTCACCGAATGAAATAATGGCGCCATTGGAGCCCGACCAACCCAAAGAACTGGTCCAGTCCTGCTCATTACTCAGCGAGTCCGATGCCGGATCATAGTCAAAGCTGCGGATCCAATCGGCACAGTACTCGGCGTAAAAATAAGTGCCTTGCAGCCCAGGAATATCGCAGCCGCGATAGACATAGCCACCGACCACTGTGCAAACGCCGCCACTATGAGCATAATCGAGAATCGGGAAGGTATAAGCTGAAGAAGAACTACATCCAGACGTGTTGTAGTTCGCATCTCCCTCATAGCATCTCCATCCGAAGTTGTAACCGCCACCGCTATCAGCTATTTCAAAGCTGATTTCCTCCCGCGCGTCCTGGCCGACATCGCCGATATACATATCACCGGTCAATCGGTCAAAGCTAAATCTCCAGGGATTGCGCACCCCAAAGGCCCAAATCTCATCTCGTTCCGAGGAGCCTACATAGGGATTGTCAGCAGGAATATAATTTCCCCCTGGATTATCCACATCGAGACGCAGCATTTTACCTAATAGGCTATTGCTGCTTTGTGCTCTGTTATTCGGGTCGCCACCACTGCCGCCATCGCCCATGCCAATATAAAGATAGCCATCTGGGCCAAAGGTAAGGCAGCCACCATTATGGTTCGAGAAATCTTGGGTGATGCCCAAGATGTTGGTTGCGCTACTCGAATTAGCGACATCCGGATTGCCGCTCGAAACTTCATATCCAGCGATGACTGTATTACCGCTGCCGTTGGTGTAGTTCACATAGAACTTGCCATTGCTGTCATAGTTTGGATGGAATGCCATGCCGAGCAAGCCTCGTTCACCAGAACCGTTGGTTAGCCCTGTGATATCGAGGAACGGCGTGCTATTGGTCGTACCATCGCTGAGATTTAAGATCTTGATCAAGCCATCTTGCTCAACAACAAAGAGGCGATCAAAATCACCTGGTGGCGAGCAGACATAGGTTGGCGTTGTGAATCCCGAGGCAACTTGATTGAGTACCACAGTGCAGGTACCAAGATCTTCGCATTCATCGGGGACACTATTGCTGTTGCAATCTGCAACCGTACCGTTGGCAATTTCATCGAAGTCATCAATGCCATTTCCATTGCAGTCGGCCACTGAACTATCACCAAGAGGCAGCACAGTCAGGCCGGAGACAGAGGTTGCTCCAGCTCGCGTCGATGGTGGGCGGAACAATCCCATGGATGCCAGGCCAGTACTCGAGCCCGGTTCAACATTTGCATCGAACCAGAAGTTGTACATGGTGCCCCAGCGAAGCGCATTTGCATTTGGATTTGAGCTGTAGCTATCCGTGGTCCAAGTGATTGTATTACTGCCAGAATCAACATTACTGCCCCAGTCCGTGAGGTCGTATGGCTCACCGCTGTGGTAATCAACATCCGAGAAGCCAACATTGAAGATATTGGCGCCATCTGCAAAAGGAATAGACAGGCTTTGGACACTTTGATGTGAATTCAAATTCTGCAATGCGTATTCGTACCGCCATACACCAGGCGATGTTTCAGTCGCCTTTGCCGCCATAATCAGGAGGCCTTCATCCGGGATAAAGATGTCTGTTTCGGTCACGCTTGCGTCATAGTCCTGCCAAATCTGAGCAGCAGATTGCCCTATTTGGGTGGATCCAGTTACCTGCATTGTGTACGAGCTCGATGTCTGGCTTACAGTTGCTGGTCGATAAGACTCATTGTTAAAGTGATTGCCCGCTGCAGCATCGTCTGGAGAGATGTACTGAGCCGTGGCGAAGTAGAGGCAGCCGTCATTCAGCGCTGGATCCAAGTCAGCATGCGGAATCTGAATACGCTTAAAAACCGTATCGCCAGTACAACTGAGGCAGTCGGCAGCTGCAATATGGCTACCTTCATATGCATTGATTTCATACTTTGGGCCCATGCCGCCTTGGTCACCATTGAGACCGGCGCCGTATGGATCAGTACATCCTGGACCTAATTCAGAACCATCATCATCTGGATCGCACTCGCAAAAGTTTCCTTGAAGTGCGAAGAACCCATGCTTGAGCCAACTTTGGCCAAGATGTTCGAGCCGACCATTACAAAGTCGGTAGATATTTTGAGTGATCACTGGTTTTTCGTTTGTGCCTGAACGCCACCATAATGGTGTGTCGCCCGCATTCAGAGATGTGGTGCCAACCGAAAATGCGGCAACGTTACCCTCTGAGCCATAGCTATTCATGCTTGGCAACTCGAAGACCACAACGTCCGGGCCAACTTGACCACACTCTTGCGCTGAGGTTGCTAATGGGAAAAGACCACACGCCATCGCCGCAATACATCCGGACCCCACGAACTTGCCTCTTCTTATGTGCATTGAATTCAATGCTCCTTCTCTCGATACCATTGGGTTTGGGTATTTACTTCTCTGATCTCTCTGAAATCTTGGGAATGAACGAAGGCAAATGACCTTCAGAACACACTTCTCTCCTCATCCAATACGAGCCCATAAGCGTATCGGATGCGAAAAAACCAACTTGATCCAATGAAAGTGGCCCGCTGGCGATTCAAATTTTCTTGGAATCTAGCCTAGGGCTATTTTTACCAGGCACGACTCGATCCGCTAAAGGGTGCCCCAGAACGATGGCATAGCCAAAGAGAAAAGTGGTATTTGAGCCGAAAAATCGCTCTATCTCGTCCGATTTCCTCCATCCGATAGGAGATTTTGCACAAAAAGCACCCCGAAAAAGACTAATGAGACACACCGACAGCTGCTCAAAATAGATAGAATTCCGCCCACGACCATTTTCTCATTTTGCTTCGGTGGGGTGGCAGAGCGGTTGAATGCGCCGGTCTTGAAAACCGGTATGGCCTCCGGGTCATCATGGGTTCGAATCCCATCCCCACCGCTTTGGTACGCTCGCCCCTCAGGCGGGCGTACCTTTACGGTCCCTGATCACCAATTTCTTCGACGAAGACTGAGGCCTCCTGTGCCCCATCATTGCCACAGAGCCAATCCACCTGCTGGCCACTCAGATCGGCAACGAAATTGCAGCAATCCATAATCGCTTGTTCCTTCAGTGCGACTTGCCAAGCAGAGCTTGGTTCAGCGAGCGCAATCTGCCTGTAGAGAGAGACAATCTCATTGAGTTGCCCCTGCTCATAAAGACAAGCTGCCACAAGATTGAGATACTGCACTGACTCTTTGTTGATCAATCCATACTGGCGGTTCGCTTCTTCCAATGCTTCAGTCGCTTTTGTAAGAGCAGCGACAGCGTCCCCAGACTGCAATTGGGCACGAGCCAAAGTTGCTCTAATCTGACGTTGAAGCGAGGGCCGCTCTTCTAATTCTGAAGTCAAGCTAGCCACTGATTCCAACAACTCGATAGCCGCTTGCAATTCTCTTTGTTCAATCAATATCTTTGCCAAGATCAAAGTTGCATCTTTGAACTGCGGGGCCTCCGCACCTAAAACGAACTCAGTCATATCCTTGGCATCCGTCGCCATACGTTTTGCTTCATCAAGATGGCCTAGCCCTGCATATGCGATCGCAAGCTGGGAAGATGCGTAGAGCGTGCTTGGATGACGTGAACTGATCGCTTTCAGTCGCGGCATTACTTCTTCAATTTCTCTTGCTGCTTCCGTGTAGTTGCCTTTTTCTATCTGAGCATAAGACACTGCCAAGAAAGCATTGAGCGACTGAATATCAAATTTTCCATAGGCCTCAATGGATCGCTGGCGAGCATCTTTCGCCAACGTCAACCCCTCCTCATATTGCCCCTTGGCAATTCGGTCTTTACTGGTGCATAGGAGCACCGCGACATATTCGGCATCAGTCATCGCCTCACGGCTTCCTTCGGTCGCCAAAAGATCACGAAAGATCTCCATGGATTCTTGAATTCGGCCTTGGTAATTAAGCACAATACCCAAGGCCACTTTTGATTGAATTTGCCGTGGATCACTTGGACTCAGATTGGCTTGCCGAATTTCCGAAGCCGCTCTCAAATGACGCTCAGCTTCGATGTATTGCCCCAATGATTGGTAGACAAGTCCAAATGTCATTCGGACCTGAGCTTCAGCAAGTGGCACTTGTTGGAATCGCTCCTCGATCCTGCCCACTGAAGAATCAAGCATCATTCGGAGCAATGTGGTGTCATATTGCCGACCCAGATGTGGCATTGCATGCGAGAACGACTCCTGCATGAACTCTGCCATTGCCTGATACTGAGCGGCTTGCTGCTCTGCTTCTGCTTGCCGAATCTGGGCCTGGGCTTTTGCGGCTCGCTCACGAACGGCCGACACTGAAGTAGCAATCACTGCAGCAAGCAACATGAGAAAAATTGCAATCGAGGAGAACACCAGTGGACGATGTCGCCGAACAAACTTTTTGGCGTGATAGATGCGACCGGGTGGCCCCGCTTCCACAGGCTGATTATTAAGCACCCTTTGGATTTCATCTCTAATTGCGAGCGCTGATTCGTATCGCCGTTGACGATCCTTTTCCAGGCAACGCATCACAATCCAATCAAGATCGCCCCGCATAGAGCGATACGACAATCTATGTGCCTCTCTTCTGTCTCCATGCTTGCCCAATGCCAGCTGGCGCGAACGAAGGCTTGGCTTAATTGGCTCAACACTACTCACAATACGGTGAGCCTCAACGTGGCCTTTTTCACTGAGCGACTCTGATCCAAATGGGCGGTCTGCAGTCAAGAGTTCATAGAGAACAACGCCAAGCGCGTAGACATCGCTGCGGGTATCAATGTCACCCTCGGTACCCAACAGCTGTTCAGGGCTCATGTAATCCAGTGTCCCTACAACCTGCCCCGCCTTTGTATGTTCTGACGGTTCGTGCGAACTAATTGCCTTCGCGATGCCGAAGTCAATCACCTTCGCCACAGGGGCTGCCGCTTCTGTCGTAACTAAGATATTGGCCGGCTTAAGATCGCGGTGTATAAAACCACGTTCGTGTGCATGCTGAACCGCGGCACAGACCGACGAAAAAAGTTCAAGGCGACCCTCTAATGAAACGGAGTGTTGCTCGCAGTAGGTTGTGATCGGCAAGCCATCAACGTATTCCATAGCAACGTAGGGACGATGGTGATTGGTTTGGCCAGCCTCATAAATTCTCGCAATATTGGGATGAGCCAGTTGAGCCAATGCTTGCCGCTCTAGCTCAAACCGGCGAATGATCACGAGAGATTCCACGCCTGACTTCAGCAACTTAATCGCAACGATTCGTTTGATGGGCGATACCTGCCGAGCTCGGTACACAAGGCCAAAACCACCTTCGCCGACACAAGCCTCAATCTCAAAGTGACCGACAAGATCACCAGGCGATAAGTCGGGCTGCCCATAGCCCGACCATCCAACTGGCTTGGCGGCATCACCGGTTGACCCCAGCATAAAGCTCTCGCTTGCAGGTCCTCTCGGAGGAAGATTTTCCTGATGGTCTTCTGGCGTCAATCTTAGGCCCCTTAGAATCAATACTTTAGCCGCCAGAACGAGAAAACCGAACAGAGAGTTCTCAAAGGTGTCCAGAAGCTACTATTGGCACGGATTTCTGTGCTTGTGCCCACCCTATTACAATCATCACTATGAACACTGTTCTTACTAGCCAAGTTCTTAATTGCTTCCTCGCCACCACCTCGCCTGAATCTGAAGCGGCGCCAGCATGGTTCTGGAGCTTTTTTGATTTCACGAATATCTTCTGGCTGACGATTCTTGTTGTATTTGCCGCAGCCATCCTTGGCGTCATCTTTCAGTACCGCAGTCGTGACGGTTGTCTCAAGAGAATCAATGGCTTCAATGTCACATTTGTTTCAAACACCAGCACTGCCCACTGGGGCAAGATCAATGTCTTTTCACAAGGCATTGAGTTGGCCTGGAGCGAGCCACACAAAACAGCATCGGGCTTGATCAAGAGCTCTCTACTTGTCAGTGAAGATGAACTTGGCCAAGGTCGTGGGATTGTGCGCTCTGTTACAGGTCTCACTGAACATGGACGGCAATTACGACGCAAGCAAATCATCCAAAGCACCAACCCAGGAATGATCAGGCGAACGAGACGTCGTATCTACTGCTTTATGGGTTCAATTCGTGACGCGTTCTCGAGTGCGCTTAACATGGCTGTTGGCCAAGTGAGCAGAGGCACTGCGATGGGTTCAGCAATCAGTTCACAATCATCGAGTGTCTCCGGGCTTTCAAAGTCGATTGTCGGAGCGACAGCCTACGAGCCGATGCTTGAACGCCACCTCGGCTTACCCGTCGTACTGTCGTTTGCAAATCCAGATGGAATGACTCCAGCAAACACCGAACTACCTGGCTACCTCGTGGCCTATACCTCCAAGTACGTACTGATTTATGCCATGGAAGATGAGGCGTTAGAAAGATGGACTTTCAATGTTGCTGATGTTGCCGCATTACCAGAACAATCCCAACTTGAGCTGGTCTACAAGCAAGGCGAATTTACAATTACCTGCCGTGATCGTGACGCCATATTGATCGAGAGCATTCGTTTTGGCCAGACGACCCAAGCTCTCAATGTATTACTGCTCCCTGGGGCTTCAGCGACCATTCGGCCAACAGAGCCTGCCCCGTACGAGTTCACAGTAAGAACCACCCGGCGGTATGACATTGTTTGCCCTCGAGGCCTTGGTGCGGTTCGCTTTACCAGCCTAGAAGATATTGCAGATCACAAAGACAGGCATAGGCGGGGCATTCGGAATCGCACCATGGCACGCATAAGAAAGATGTCGAAGCAATGAATCAGATACCTCGCACCCTTCTGCTTTTGGCGATCTCTTGGCTTGCTTGTTTTTTTCTAAATGCGTGCGCGCCGACTTACGTACCGATGAAAATTAAAATCCGAGAGATAACAACGAAGAAGCCGATTGCGGACACCCCTGTTGCCGTCAGGCAAAACCAGTTGTTCTTGCCCTTCCCACCTTTTCGGACATTGCCGTTTTCTTTGACTACATTCCAGCGCCCTGGCAATACGGCCTATGGAATCACCAATAGCCAGGGCTTCATTGCGTTTGACCAGGTGACCATTGGCCCCGCTCAAATCATCATTACTGATAAACAAGGTCATATACAGATTTTTTATGCTGACCATGCCATTGAGAATACATGGACACCAATGAGTGGCAGCACTCTGCCACACCGCTATGAACTTCAGATCATCGAAGAGGCTGACAGGAATGAGCAAACGCAATCACCGGCAGCCGAAGTCGCCTCACCAGTCTCTGAGACACCCTCTCAGCAGCTTACCGTGCCGCCAACTGGCTGGTAATTAGTGAATCGCCACAGAGACAATGGTCGTGTCATCAGCTAACTGTGGCCGCTGCGCAAAGGACTGCAGATCAGTAAAAATCTGTTCAATATCTTGGATGGGCGACTGATTGCTTTTGACAATATCAATCACACGATCCATTCCAAATTGACTTCCACTGAGATCCGGCTGCTCAACAACCCCGTCACTGAATAAGATGATTCGCTCGCCGACCTGAAGATCTGTGACTTCGCTTTTGTACTCACTGTCTTCCTCAATACCAACCAGTAATCCAGTTGGGCGATCGGGTGTCCAACACGATCCACCAGATTGGCATCGCATCCAGTGCCCGTGGCCAGCATCAACATAGGAAAGTTGGTTCGACTTTACATCAATGACGCCAACCCACAGTGACAAAAAGCGATTCAGAGCCGAACGCTCAGTCACATACCTATTGAGCTGAGTTACAGCCTCGCCAGGATCACCATATCGGATGAGCGTGGCATGTAGAAACGATTGCGCTGCTGCCATTAGGATTGCCGCGCCAACACCCTTGCCACTCACATCTCCAACCAGAACCGCCGCTCGACCATCTGGCAAAGGAACAAGATCGAAGAGATCACCCGAAGCGTGTCGCCCTGGGCGCATAATCGATGCATAGGTCAAGTTTCCTAAAGAACCCTCTTCCGCAGGAGTCATAAACTGCTGCGCTTCTCGTGCCGCTGCGAGATCAACTTCAAGACTCTTTTGCCTTCGCTCCAGCTCAAGACGTTTAAAGTTGGCTAGAGCCAAACCCAGAATTCTCGAAACCGCCTGACAAAACCCCATGGCATCTGACCGAACTTCCGATTCACGACTGCGCGCATCCAAATAGAGGTACGCAGCGACCGAGCTACCTATGTGTACTGGTGCGCAGAGCGCGGAGTGAATATTGAGATCGGCAATGCTCTGGCCATAGTTCATGGCACTGTCAGCCATCATGCAAGCCATGTGCCCGCTCGATGCTTCATTCAGTAAGGAACGGCTAAAAACAAAATCTTCAGACCCATCAGCACCATCTGAATCAAAGAGCCCCAAGACGGTTACTTCGCCATCCCGGCTCGCGGCGCTTAACAATGCAGCTCGGTGATAACCACTGCCCTCCACAGCGTCCTCAGCGGCAACATTCGCTAAATCGGTCACATTCTCAGCAGCATTGATTCGGGCCGCGCAGTCGATCAGTCGTTCGAGTCGATGCTGGGCCATACTGCCAAGCTGGTTGTCGTTCACACGGGCAACCCGTATCTGATTACTGGTGCCATCATCCGTTGGCAACGTATTTGTTTGCAAGCTGGGATTGACAATGACACGTAGTGTCCAGGGGCCAATCAGGCACAGATCATCTTGCGCCAGTTCAGCTGGCTCTTTGACTGGAAGACGGATGCCATTGAGCTCAACCCCGTTGCGACCGCCCAAGTCACTGATGTACCAACTGCCATCACGATAATAGACCTCTGCATGCTGACGAGAGACCGTCTTGTCTGCCAGCATGACTTGTGATTCTCTGGCACGGCCAATGATCGCTGGTGATTTGGAAGAGATTCTTATCTGATCGATGTTCGGGCCATCAATTGGTTCAAGGAGAAGGTCGGAGACCGGTTGTTCCGCCTTTTTTACTTTTGCCATGCTGACTCACTCCGTGTCGACTCAAAGAGTGTAGCACACCCTCTTGAACGCAAAAAACAAGCCGCCACCAGATTGGTGACGGCTCGTAAGATTGAAACTCAGTTGCACCGTATCTTATGGGGTTTCTGCGCCCTCATGCATCTGGAAGAACATCATGCCTCCGCCGCCGCCACCGATGTCATCCGTGTTGTAGATATGCTGAGCATTCATAACACGCTCGATGATCTCATCAGCTTGAGCCAGATGGGCTCTGGTGTAGGCATCACCCCGGCCTTCCGCTTTCCTAATCTTGCCCTGAAGCTCAAGCAGCTGCATCCGACTCAGATTGGATATTGGCTGAGCAGCGGGTCCAGTCATACCACCGGGCATCGCCAAATCAACCATTCGCTCAAGATGACGCCGCTGAAGATTACGACGCAGGGACGAGATCATTGGCTTGCGTTCCGAGAAGTCGCCCTGAGGCACATCATACACCTCTGACCATGCATTCCGATTCACCTGTGCAATGATCTCGGGCAACGTCAAGGTGTCTTCATCAGCAGGCACACGGAATTCGTTGTCGTAAACCCGATTCAGGGTGCCTGGGTTGAGCAGCATCGAAAGGGCCGCGCCTTGGATGGAGCCAATTCGATCATGCACTGGATACGGTGGATCATCAAACAGTTGAGACATGCCACCTTCGTCATACCAACGATCGAGTGTCATTTTTCTCAGCAGTTCAGGTGATAAGCCGTAGGCTTCATCTGAAAAGCTATTGTCCATCATGAACTGTAGAGCCCGTCGCTGCTGATCAGCTTCCACAGGAATGATCGGATCGACTTCGTTTGGATCACCCTTTTTATTACGGTGAACATACGTTCCGCCCACCCAATTTGAAGCCGTGCTAATTGCTGCAGTATGTCGACGAAGGAGCATGTCATAGGCCTTACGTGCCTCTGCCCAGCTGTCCCCGTCCTTCACCATGCGTTCAAGAATTTGGCCTCGCAGCTCCTGCACAAGCCGCATTTGTGAATCCGCATAATCCAGAGGATTCTTGCCCAGGTCGAAACGTCTTGCGCGAGGATCTGGTCCCCAAGCATCTTCGTCAGTGCCATAAACCAGCATTGGTTCAGTTCCGCGCGAGGCCACCTCTTTGGAGTTGCCCTTGCCGTAGCCATACTCAATGGCCCAGTAGTCATATGGGCCAATTGTGACCATTGTGAAGTCACCCTGCTCTGGACCATCTTCCATATTGATATTCACCGGAAGATAATCCATCACTGAACCAGACAACGCCTGGCCCTTAAGGTCACTGGAGTTCATTTCACTCGTGTCGTAAATCGTCGAACCCTTGAAGTTATGTCGCAAGCCAAGCGTATGCCCCACCTCATGCATGATGACTTCTTTGAGCAGTGGCCCAATGAACTCTTCCGGCACGCCGTCGAGCATAATAATCTCGATCTCTTCCTCTTTAGGCTCCGGTGGTGGTGGTGGAGTTTCCTCGTCAGTAGTTTCCTCGTCTGTTGTAGCAGTCTCGTCTGTGGAAGTATCTTCGGCATCGTCTTTCTTTGCCTTCTGCTTCCTCTTGCCTGACTTCTTCTTGTCTTGCAACTTACGAGAAATCATTTCTGGATCGAGGCGAACCAGCGCCATGTCCATTGCCTTGACCGCAGCATGCTGGCAACTGCCATTGACCTGGCTTATTCGGCAGCCCAAGCCATCAAAGTTGTCATCGCCAATGAGCTGCTGGTCAATGGAAGCGGCAGGATGTCCCGCAAAAGCAAGCGCTTCCTGTTGCGCATATTGACTCTTCAGAGCACGACGAACATCTTGCCGACGCGCTGGTGAGGCCAAGAGAATGCGAGGATCATAATCTGGATGTTCAGCCAACCACGCGAGTGTCTCGGGGCCAAAGCCTTCCATGACCGCTTGCGGGACCATGTCTTCCCATGTTTTTACCCATCCAGTGAGAAAGCCCTCATCCATCACGATATCAGCATCGAGAATCTGGCCGGTCTTGGGATGGACTCGGCTTGGCCCAATCGCAAATCCCATGTCACCATTTGTCCAGAGCACATAGTTGTAACGTGCGTCTTCAGGATCTTTTTCCATATGGGCGCCTGTTCGGGCATCCTGCTGGTAGACCTCAATTGCGTTAATGATGCCGATTTCTTCGAACGCCTTGTTCCATTCAAGAACGCCATCTCGCACCCAGCGTCGATAACGGACTGGTACGGTGTTCTCAAGGTAGAACACGATTGGCTCTTTCGGCGGGCTCATCCTCAGTGAAGGATCTGCTTTTTCAAGCTTCCATCGGTTGATGTAACGCACCCAAGGGTCATTTGCTTTTACATCACCAATATCGCGGTGCGTTGTGGTGAAGTATCCGACGCGCTCATCGGCCGCACGCGGCTTATAGCCAGTCGATTCGGGCAATTCTGCCAGCGAGTAATAAATCGTTCCAAACTGGCCTCCAGCCAGCGGCATTTCAAAAGCCAGTTCTACGTTTTTGGGAAAGCTCTTGGCCTTTGCAATCTTTGCGAGCCGAGTGTTAGCCCCCGCTGTACGACCGCCAAAGAAGAGACTCGATCGTCCTACGAGCAGGTCGGTCAAGTTGATAACTGGGCCACCGCCCGGTCCGGTTGTGACGATCGGCACATCAGTAATAACACGATCTGTGTGCACCCTGCGCAATCCCGTTTTAGACTCTTCATCGCCTGTCGTTCGTACGCCGTAGTTGGGCTGAACGAGGGCCAAGCGATTACCAAAACGCTTCCAGTAGGCGTAGACGTCGCCACCCTGGACACCTGACTCGGGCACGCCGCCAGCAATCGTGTAGGCAAGAAATACTTTCTTG
Organism: Phycisphaerales bacterium; assembly: GCA_029268515.1. Taxonomy (NCBI): domain Bacteria; kingdom Pseudomonadati; phylum Planctomycetota; class Phycisphaerae; order Phycisphaerales; species Phycisphaerales bacterium. The sequence continues at coordinate 67,506 of JAQWNP010000003.1, forward strand.
TTTGCATAATCGCGCGGCAGCTCAGCAAGAACCTCGCTGTCCTTTGGGTTCGTATAAAGCGTATACATCCCCTTCTTACCATCTGCAGTTGAAACCACTTTGGTAAAGCCTTCGGACACTTGGTCGAAGCTGGGGAACTCTTGACCACTGGCTCGACGCCCACCAGGAACTGGGGCACCAGCAATAAATGCATCAGTGCCATTGATTTGCACTGGTACGTTCGCTGTTGTCTCGTCAGTTGTTGCGGCCAACAATACGCCGGCAGCCACGGCACTGATGCCGATGATCGCAACTTTTCCAAACTGACGGGTCATCTTCTTATATGCCATCTTGATCTGGCTCCTCCTCATTTCAGGCGATCTAATTCCATCTGAACCGATCACCTATGGTCCATATTTCCAGCCCTAGACAATGTTTCAACACAGAGGCATACGCTGAAAACAGCAATAGAGCTGTCATCATTTTCAGTGAATCCTCTGCATTCTCTACCCCAAATAGACCAATTGGGTTCTCCCAACAGCCCATAAGGGTGCTAAATCTTCGCTCAACCCAGCCATCGTCATTCTACGCCCTCTATGCCAGTCGACCTCAAAAAAAAGCTCTTCTCGGACATCAAATCGACTTGAAGGCATTGAAAATTAGGTTTCGCACGTTGCGAGTAGACTATTTCGGGGTACCTTTTATCGAGAGGTCTCTATGAAAGCTCTAAAAAGGGGCCAAAATGAGGAAAAAGGCGTTTTTTAATTGCCAATAATGCAAACGCCTACGAATAGGCCTGGAGGTATTTCGCTTAAGATCTTCTGCTTCAAGTCGCAAAGGAGCCCTAGCCCACTCTTGATGGGTCTGGCCTTGGCGAAATAGGAAACTAAGTGAAAATGCCTGTATGCCGTAGAGATCCCCCGTGCGAAGAGAAGATTTCCAAGGAGTAAGCAAGACTTACTCATCACAGGAGAAGACATGAGCCATTCAATACAAAATCGCTGCTTCCTGGCAGGCGCAGCCCTTACTCTGACAACCCTGGCCATCAGCCCAGCAATGGCTGATCGGGGAAATCGAATGTCTCGAGTACCCGCTAAGACCACCGCCGCCTTGGCCAGTACAGCTGATGATGGAATCGATGGGTACCGGACCAGCTTCTATGACCCATTCCTTGGAATGCAAGAGAAACCGGCTCAGTCCACGCTCTCAATAGAATATGGCCTTGAAGCGATTGAGATCCCCTCTCTTATCCTTCTAGAGCCACAAGAAGTCCCGTTATGGAGAGCTGAGGATGCACTCTCAGACGGCTCCCGACTTCGAGTTGCCGGGCTGATTGATTCAGAGCTCAATACCGAGGACTTTGCGCCTTGGATCACAATTCCAGCCACGAACCAAAAAATCGGCCGCGCCATTGTGCGAGGCGATGCCTATTCACTGCGAATTGCAATCTCGAATATGCAACTTCCCGAAGGCGCCTCGCTCGTGATCTATCCATTGGATAATCCATCGGCAATCGTGGGCCCATTTACTGGTGCTGGCCACCGCAATGACGGCACTGCGTATAGCCGCACAAGCCACGCATTTGAAGAAGGCCAGCAACCAGCACTTGTTGTCGAGGTTCTTTGGCCAGCAGACAATGCAGTTCCTGCTGATATGCCCTTCACGACCGAAGTAGCGTGGGGCTATTACCCAACGCTCCGAAGTTCGGTTGGTGGTGGTGCTGGCGCCTGCCACAATGTTCCTGCCTGTTATTCGGCTTGGGATGACATTGCTGATTCTGTCGGGCACATTCAATACGTAAGTGGAGGATTTTCATACGTTTGCTCTGGTCAGTTGGTGGCCACCAATGCCAACGATGACACGCCATATTTCTTGACCGCAAACCACTGCGTCAACAGTTCAAGCACAGCGGCATCGACTGAGTTCTACTGGCGCTGGGAAAAGACGTCCTGCTCTAGCTCAGGCGCCACTTTTAGCAATACATCAAATAATGGCCAACTCATTGCAACAAACACAAGTTCTGATACATCACTGCTCATGGTGCTTGGCGAGATGCCCTCATACTGCTACTTCAGTGGTTGGATTGCGTCCGCCGCAAGCTCTGGATCTTCAAACACTTGCCTACATCATCCATCAGGTGATTACATGCGGATCTCGTTCGGCCAAAAGAGCAACTCGCCAAACTGCGGCGGCTCAAGTTCAAATTACTTTCGCATGAGCTGGAATGACGGTGTCACAGAAGGTGGCTCCTCGGGCAGTGGCGTATGGCGTGACTCTGACCAGCGACTCCATGGCACGCTGACCTGTGGCGCTTCTGCGTGCTCAGGATCCAACGGCAATGGCCAGGCTGATTCTTATGGCCGCTTTGATCGTTTCTACAGCAATCATTCTTCCAAAATGGCTGCGGGAAGTGATGATGCATATGAACCAAATGATTCCTGCGTTGACGCTGCAGACCTTGGCTCAGGCACCGTTTCAAATCTTGTCGCCAAATCTGGCAATGACGATTGGTATCGCATTGAGGCGGCCGCTGGAGAAACCGTAACCGTGCAAGTAGATTTTATTGATGGTTACGGTGACATCGACGCCATTGCTTACAATGGATGCAGCGGCTCGGTCGTCGATTCTTCTAACTCGAATTCAAGTGATGAATTCCTCGGCTGGGCCAATACATCAAGCTCAACCCAGCAATACTACTTGAAGGTTTATTTAGATAACGACCACCGCAACGAGTACAACCTGATCGTCAGCGGCAGCTCTACACCCGTGTGTGGCAATGGAATTGTTGAAGGTGATGAAGAATGCGATGATGGCAACAGCAACTCAGGTGACGGCTGCAGTGGGTGTGAAATCGAAATTGCATGCAACTCTGATTGTGCCTTCCCGTATGACGGCCAGGTCGACATCGACGACTTCAGTGTCATGCTTGTCCAGTGGGGACTCAATGGTACTTGCGACATCGATGACAATGGCACTGTTGGGCTGGATGACTTTTCGATATTCCTGGTTGATTTTGGCCCGTGCCCCTGAGGATAGTGTCTTAAGCATCGTTTAAGTGACCTGCATGGGATGGCTTGCTGCGCTGGTATAGCCACCAAGCACTCATGCATCCCGCGACCACGATCGCCAGGGTCACAACGACGATGCCTCCATCTTTCCCGATGGGCCAGCCAGCTTGCTCTGCAGCACCGCCCAATGCAAGACCTCCGAGAACCGCCAGCGGCCCGATCGTATAACCTGATCCAATTAAGGCCTCATGAGTGCCACCTGCATCAACCTGTGCATGGCCAACACTCATTGCGTAGTAGAGGGCTGAGAAATAGACCATCCCCATCCCAATGCCGAAGATGGTCAGGCCCAGAATCGATGCCGTTAGCGTCGGAATCAAAACCACAACCGTGAAGCCACCTGACATCGCAAGTGCTGCCAAAAAGAGTGGCCACCAGTGGCCATGCCATATCGGAATGCGCCACATGAAAACCATGGCCGCGACTCGGCCGCCCAAACAGAGACCCACAAGCGCCGTTTCCCAGCTGACATCGAGTTGCAAACGATCCAGCAGGAATGGAAGTAATGGTGACAGTGCCGCCATGAGCACGTAGCTCAGAGGCAAAAGAATGCGAGAAACAACAAGCAATGATTGATAATCACGCCCTACTGATGCCTGGGCCTCCTGTGTGTCATGGGCCCCTGGCATCCTCCTGAAAAAAGCCAGAGGAATGAGCCCCATGATGCTCAATGGACCAAACAAAACAATTGGAGCTGCATTTCCAAGTTGCCCCCAAGCCTCTCTAAAAGTCTCCATGATGGGTCCCATGAAAAAGAGCGAGAGCATCGTTGCAGTTGTCCAAGTGATATTCCACCACCCCATAGCGCGACGCATTTGACTGCCATGCCGCCCTGCAGATACATAGCTCTCCACCACTGGCCAGAGCCAGGCATTAAGGACGCTTGTTGGCAATGCCACGAGCCAGACAACCGCTGGCGATGTGAGCCACAGTGGCGTAAGGCACACAAGAGCTTGGGCCACTAAGAGACACGACAAGAATGCACGCGGGCTCAGCCAACGCCTGAGCAAGAATAGGAGCGGCGAAGCACTCATCGCTGCTATGACGTAAGTCAGCCCAATGGCCAGGAACAGGACCAGGACTTCGCTTTCTAAATAGCCATATGCATCACGAGCAATAAACGGAAGGCCACTCCAAAGCATTCCAGTACAGACTGATAGCAACAGCGTGAATAACAAGATCGCCCAAAGTCGTGTTGGCGGCAGCTCCGGAACGTACTCATTGGAATGAACTGGCTCTTTGATCATGCGGGCGTAAATGTACCACTACTTTTCGTATCTACCTACCGAAGCCCCTCTCTCTTCGAGCGGTATCATTCCCATGTTGACACTGAAGTCCCCGTAGCTCAATTGGATAGAGCGCTGGCCTCCGAAGCCAGAGGTTACAGGTTCGACTCCTGTCGGGGACGTTTGCCCCACCCCAATCGACAAAGAATTTGTTAATCCAAAGAAGAGCGAGCCGTGACCATGTAGTTGGGCGCTTCTTTCGTAATGACAATGTCATGTGGATGAGATTCCACCAAACCTGCACTGCTGACGCGTACAAACTGAGCACGTTTTCGCAAAGTATTCAATGTCTCGCAACCACAGTACCCCATCGCTGCACGAACGCCGCCGACCATTTGATAGATCGTTTCTGAAAGGAGCCCTCGATACGGCACCTGGCCTTCAACACCTTCAGGCACATATTTTTCAGTGTCTTTAATCGTTGCTTGCCCATAACGATCACTTGAACCTGCGCCCATCGCACCGAGGCTTCCCATTCCACGATACGCCTTAAAGCGACGCCCACGATGGAGTACCAATTCGCCCGGGCTCTCTTCGACACCTGCAAACAAGGAACCAATCATCACACTTGACGCGCCAGCAGCAAGCGCTTTGGCAATATCTCCGCTTTGCCGAATACCACCATCAGCAATGATTGGAACTTCTTCTCCACCCGCTTTTCGAGCATTAATGACCGCTGACAGTTGCGGCACACCAACGCCGCTGACAACTCTTGTTGTGCAGATTGAACCAGGCCCAATGCCAACTTTAACTGCATCAGCGCCAGCATCTATGAGATCGCCCGCGCCAGCTTCAGTTGCGACATTACCGGCAATTAGATCGATGTCATGTTTTTTACGGATGTCTCTGAGGGTATCGAGCACATTTTCGGAGTGGCCATGGGCCGTATCAACAACAATGACATCGACACCAGCATTGACTAACGCATCAACTCGTTCAAGATCGAATACCCCCACGGCGGCACCAACTCGCAAGCAGCCACGCTGATCTCTACAGGCCAGTGGATGCCGACGCAGATTCTCAATATCACGCATCGTGATAAGCCCTGCCAAGGACCCATCATTATTCATCAGTAATAACTTCTCAACACGAGCACGCGTCAGTGTCCCCTCGGCCTCCTCGAGACTTGTTTCTGGAGATGCAGTAATTAATGGATCTGCTGTCATTGCGTCGCCAACCCGAGCTTGGGTTGATTCCAGAAATTTGATATCTCTGCGGGTTAGGATGCCAACAATTTTGCCCGTCCGTTCTCCATTGGCAGTGACCGGAAAACCCGAAACATTTTCATGTTCCATCAGAGCCAGAGCCCGTGCCACAGTGTCATCTGGACTGAGCGTGATTGGGTCTGTAATCACGCCATTCTCACTCCGCTTGGCCTTGGCCACCTCACCAGCCTGAGCTTCAGGTGACATATTCTTGTGAACAATGCCAATTCCACCTTCTTGGGCAATAGCAATAGCGAGCGCTGCCTCAGTGACCGTGTCCATTGGGGCGGAGATCAGAGGTATGTTTAAATCAATATTACGTGTAAGGCGTGTTGCTGTTGAGACACGATCGGGCGTAAAAGCGCTCCGCTGTGGAACCAGCAACACATCATCAAAAGTGATGCCTTCTTGAATTTGAGTCAATTCCATCGACCAAGGATCGTCGGATAGAAGGCATTTGTCAACGATCAGAGGCATTGAGCCCCTGCGTCTGGTACTCTGGAGGGCGGATTGTTCCCACGTGAGGCCCCCTTTTTCATGGGTCTCAGCGGTCGGGCTTTTATTGATTTAGTGAACTGAGATGATGGCAGTGTCCATACACTCAGCGATCAGAATAGGCGTAGGGAGATTTGCGTGCTTGAGGCTGAAACTGATTCAGGGATCTTTGCAGACCCCGTTCACCACGACAAGGGGACCGTGGATGGCGAGGGCATGAAAGCCTGGTCGCGCATGCTTGATGCGACCATTCGTTTTGAGGCCTCAGATCTCATCGTCAAAGTCGATCTTCCGCCGCGCATCCGCCTCCGCGGCTCTCTGAAATCTCTGCAAACTGATCGTCTTTCTGAAAACATGATGTTTCAGATCGCTAAGGATGTACTTGATGAAAGACAGTACAAATTCTTTCATTCACATGGACAGATCGACTTTGCGTATGACTATGACGATGACAATCGTTTTCGCGTCAATCTCTTTATGGCGCGAGGCAAGCCATCCTTTGCAGCACGATTGATTACCTCAAATATCAAAGACTTCGACAGCCTCTATCTGCCACCAATTCTTGGCGAAGTAGCCATGTCTGCCACTGGGCTCATTCTCTTCTCGGGCGTTACTGGCTCAGGAAAGAGTACCTCGATCGCATCAATGCTTCAGTACATCAATGAGCGACGACGGGTCCACATTGTGACGATTGAAGATCCAATTGAGTACATTTTCAAAGACGCAAAGTCCACCATCAACCAGCGTGAAGTTGGCATTGATACACGGAACTTCAATGATGCGCTCAGAGCACTTGTGCGAGAAAATCCAGATGTTGTACTTGTTGGTGAAATGCGTGACCACGAGACTTTTGAAGCTGCTATTCGTGCTTCTGAGACAGGTCACCTTGTGTATGGAACAATCCATGCTTCCAGTGCATGGCAGACATTTGGCCGCATCTATGACCTCTTCCCAGAAGGTGAACGCGATCAGATTCGCAAGCTTCTGGCCTACAATCTGCGCTCGATTGTGTATCAAAAACTACTGCCAACACTCCATGAGCACATTCCGCGGATTCCAGCAGTAGAGATCCTGTTGAATACCCCTGGTGTGCAGAAGTACATATTGGAGGGTCGCGAAGGCGAACTGCTTGACATTATTAAGCAGAGCCGCGAAGAGGGCATGGTTGACTTTACGTCTTCACTCGTTGAACTCGTAGAATCAGAGTACATTCACCACCGTATCGCCATTGAGGCGACCCCACGACCCGAAGAACTGAAGATGCGGCTCAAGGGCATCTCTTAGGCCTGGATGATCCATGCAGAATCTTACCCAATTGTTATTGGCAGAGGCCTCCTCTGAAATGCTCCTAAGCCCATGGAAGCCAGTATTGATACTGGCCGCCGTTGTTTCATGGGGATGGCTCGTCGCAACGTATCTAGATAAAGATGCGGATAAGTTTCATCTCAATCGTACGCAATGGAATAGCATTCATGCAGGAGCAGCATGCGCGGGCTTGGCTGCGATGTTTTTTATTCCGACTTTCTGGGCAAGCTTCCCCGCTGGCCTTTTGATCATGAGTTCATCGATTGCTGCTTACTGGTTTGCCCGAAATAAGCAGGTGCCAGAGGCAGAACGATTCACACTCACCAAAACGAGCTTCACCGACAAGATAGAGGCTCGCAAGATCGCAAAGGCGAATAAATCAGCGGCTCTTCGATTCACCGATTCCACCGGCTCAAAGAAGCAACTCCCAGCCAAGGAAGACGACCTATTCGCAACGCACCTGCTCACCGAGGACCTCCTAGGCCCCCCACTGACAGCACGTGCCTCTCGTGTCGAAATGAAGATCACGAAGCAAGGTGCCACCAGCATTCGCACCGTCGATGGCATGCAATTCAAGCAGCCGAATTTGAGTACAGAGGATGCTGTTGCTGTCCTTGCTTACCTCAAGGAGCTCGGGGGATCAAATCCTGACGAGATCAGAAGGCGGCAAAAGGGCGACTTCAAAATCGATGGCCCCAACGGCGAAGTTGATACCGTCATCCTGACCGCTGGTTCGAGCGCCGGCCAATCAATGCGACTTGAATTCGACCTGGCTACCAGACTCGACAAGCCACTGGACTCCTTAGGATTCCTGCCATCACAACTTGAACCCATCACAGCCCTTTTAGAAGAACACAAACGACATGGAGTCGTGCTTGTTGGGTGTCCGCCAGAACAAGGCTCCTCGACACTGGCATATGCTCTAATCGCAAGCCATGATGCCTACACTTCACATGTTCGCACCCTCGAAATGAGTCTGGACCGTGAGCTTTCCGGCGTCGACCAGAATATCTACGACCCGACAAATCCGGACATCGACTTTTCAACAGCACTCCAGTCACTACTGAGGCGCGATCCTGACGTCATGCTCTGTCGATCGCTGCCCGATCGAGCGACTGCTTCAGTCATTTGCGCACCAGGCCGAAAAGGCCCGCTGATCTATGTTGAAGAACCAGCCACTTCAACCGCGGATATTATTCGCCAATGGGTCCGAAAGGTTGGCGATATAAGCCAGGCTGCAGATGCACTCGTGATGGTCATTAATGGCCGGGTGATGCGAAAGCTTTGTCCGAATTGTCGCCAACCGTACACGCCCAGCGATTCGCAGCTCAAAGCACTTGGAATGAACAGCGATAAAACAAATCAGTTCTACCGTGCCAGTGGTAAAATCCAGGTAAAGAATAAGATTGAAGAATGTCCGGTGTGCAGCGGAACTGGCCACCTGGGCCAAACTGGCATCTATGAAGTCATGGTCGTCAGTGCGGCCATTCGACAAAGTCTCGCACAGGGCGATCTCAAATCTGCCCTGTCCCAGGCTCGCCGAGAAAAAATGATCCTCATTCAAGAGAGCGCTCTGGCTAAAGTTGTATCTGGTGAAACTTCACTCGAAGAGGTTGGCCGTGTCAGCGCAAAGAAGGCAAAGAAAAACGCACCTCAAGAAAAAACCACCCCTGCTTAAGATGCAGCAGCAGACTTCACTTGACCGTCGAGATCAATTATGACTTTTACTTTTAATGTAATCATCATCGGAATTGTGTTACTTATTGGATACTGGTGGGCAAACCAAGGCCTGCTCAGTTCCTTGCTTCATCTCACCTGTGTTATTGTTGCTGGCGCTATTACCATCGCTGTCTGGGAACCAATCACACTAGCCATTCTGAGTGGCGGCTGGTTCGACAACTACGCATGGGGCGCTATCTTTCTGGCGTGTTTTGCCGTCTTCTTAGGCTTAGCACGCTCCATCAGCGACCAGGCTGTAAAGGCAAATATTTTTCTTCCGCCGTGGGCGAATATGACCTTTGGCTTTGTATGCGGTGCCCTCTCAGGCATCATCACGGTTGGCATGATCGTCATCGGAACTGGCTTTTTTCAAACCGCCGATTCAATCATCTATCCGGGATGGGGACGTGATCGCGATGCCAGGGCAATTGTCGAACGAGAACCCAAACCATGGCTGCCAGTCGCGAAGTGGACGGTCGATTTCTACGAATACACGAGCCTCGGCTCACTGTATCCCAATATTTCAGGAGCGCCTTTAGCCAGGCAATACCCATCTCTGGACCGGCAGGCAAGTCTTGTTCGAGATTCCTTTGGCGAGGGCAAAGGGCAGTTATCACTGGCTCCTGATGGCGCCACAGTGAGTGACGTGTTCAAGCTAAAGCCAAAGGCTGGGGGCACCTCAATGGAATTTGAGTCGCTGGCTCAAATGGGCATTCTCAAGATTTTAATTGACCAGTTAAAAAATACAGGCGCAGCAAGAAGTGATATTCGAATTCTTGAAAGGATCCAGGCGGATCCACAGGCTGCACCATCACTCATGGCACAAATGTCGCCTGAGCTGCAACTCATGCTCAGCGCAGCATCTGGCAGCGGCACACAGCGCTACCTTGGTAAACCGAGAAATGACCAAAGCACCCTCATCGTGCTTATTTCTTTTGGATCGGATTCCATTGACTTCGGCGAGCAACTGACACTTTCACAAGCCCAGGTGAGACTCATCTGTCATGAGCGTGACGGCAGCGCCAGTAAGACCGCAGAAGTTATCTTTCCATATGGGTGGGGCCAATCTGTAACGACGGCGCCATTTGCAAATTTCATATTTGACTCGCAAACGTACTACGTCACGAGCGTACCGGGGCGAGAAGCGGCCTCTGTTGCATTTAGTTTTATTGTTCCAAATGATCTGCAAGCAAAGTTCATTCAAATCCGTGGCACAAGATATAACCTTGATAGTTTTGAAGATCGCCAGACTGGCCAGTTTCCGGCGATCTCCGATTTTGAAGCAAACACCAAGATCATTGAAGCTTTCCAACCTCAGGCGCCCCCCGGCTTCGGTTTTGGTGGGCCTCCTAGCATGTAATAAATTCCTTTCATAAACGACCCTCTTCCTGGCTGGATTCATGTATCAACAAAACCTCTACATAATCACCCTGTCTTCACTGTTACTTTTCTGGCTTTCAGCCTGCAGCGACACCTCATCTGATCCAGCTGAGTCAGCGACGCAAGACCAGCAGCCTGATGCGGTGGTCTATGATTTCACCCCAGTTAATATCAATCCGATGTCTGAGGTCAGCCTTAAGATCGTCACGCCGCGTATGAGTACCAATATGTTGCCTGGCACCATGAGCCATATTGATAACTTCTTGACTGAAGGCACGCTTCGTATGGTGGCCAGGAATTCTGGGCGAAGACCATCAAAGACACTGCGAGTCCACGGATACTATGAGCCACATGGAACCATGATTGTTCAGGTCGACGTCTCACAGCTGGCCCTACAAGTTGAAGCAGCGATGGGACGAGATCAGAATATTGCATTGGTTGATGAGGATGGCTGGACCTTTTCACCCTTCGGCTACTGGCTACGAGAGGGAGCTGAAGTTGAAATTGGCCTCGATTCTCGAAACTACTTTCGCACCCTCAAAGATCTTCCTCCACTACCAAGCAGCGGAGAGAACCAACTCAAGCTTCTCTTCAAGCCCACACTCAATGCGCATATCGTTGGCATGACGGTCGGCAACACCTTGGTCGGCACAGCTGATTTCTGGGTGGTCCCACGAAACTAGTCGCCTACAAAGAATCTTCCGCTAACATCCGATCAATGTAGTGGATATCAAATTCAACATTGACAAACTGGCTGTTGTCCAGAAGGCTCCGATGCAGACCAATCGTGGTCTTGATTGGGCCGATCTCAAATTCATCAAGAGCGATCTTCATCCTTGCAATCGCTTCAGTGCGAGTTGGCGCATGCACCAAGAGCTTCCCGATCATCGAGTCATAGTTTGCAGGTATTCGATAGCCAACACCCGCATGCGAATCAATTCGTACACCCGGCCCTCCCGGTGTTCGGTAGGTCTCGATTAATCCTGGCTGCGGCATAAAACCACGTGAAGGATCTTCGGCGTTAATACGGCATTCAATGGCATGGCCATCAAGCTTGATGTCCTCTTGCTTGTAGCCAAGAGGCTCACCTGCAGCGACTCGAATCATTTCTTGAACGATATCCACACCTGTAATTAGTTCTGTAACAGGGTGCTCAACTTGAACTCTCGTATTGACTTCAAGCATGTAAAAATTCTGTTGCCCATCCATCAGAAATTCGACTGTCGCAGCCCCAGAATACTGGGCACGCTTGATCAGTTGGGCGGCTGAAGCACAAACCGCATCACGGACCTTTTCCGAAACCTTCGGTGCAGGCCCCTCCTCGATGAGCTTCTGATGACGACGCTGTGTCGTGCAGTCTCGGTTATAAAGATGAACAGCATTACCATGACTGTCGCCCAGCACTTGCACTTCTATGTGCCTGGCCCTTTCAAGATATTTCTCGAGGTAGATCGCACCGTTTCCAAAGGCAGCCTTCGCCTCCATGCTTGCCTGCCCCATTGCGGCAGAAAGTTCGGTTGAATCATGGGCAACGCGCATTCCCCGACCTCCGCCGCCAGCGGATGCTTTGACAATGACTGGATAACCAATTTCCTCGGCAACTTCTAACGCCTCATCTTCCTCTTCAATGGCGCCTTCACTGCCGGGGAACACCGGCGTCTTGGTCGCGCGAGCCATATTTTTACAGCTGACTTTATCGCCGAGCAATCGCATCGCTTCGGGACTTGGCCCAATAAACTCAATATGGCAGTCTCGGCAGACCTCCGCAAAATGAGCGTTCTCCGCCAGGAAACCATATCCAGGATGGATCGCATCCACATTGGCTATTTCAGCTGCTGAAATAATTCGATCAACACGCAGGTATGATTCAGTAGCTGGCCCAGGACCAATACAAATAGACTGAGATGCATGCTTAAGCCAAGGCCCATCAGCATCCGCTTCTGAGTAGACGCAAACTGGATCAATGCCCAGAGCCTTTGCAGCTCGGATAATCCGCAGGGCAATCTCTCCTCGATTTGCAATCAAAATACGTGAGAACATTTTTTTTACCTTGAACAGCTTCTCAAACAGAGAAGCAATCCTAGATTCGGCTGTCTATGCGCTAGGGTCAATCAGGAATAGTGGCTGCCCGAATTCAATTGATTCACCATTTGAAACAAGCACTTTACGAATGGTGCCACTGGTTTCAGCCTTGATCTCATTAAAGATCTTCATTGCTTCAACAAGGCAAACGACTGTATCTGCAGTAATCTCATCACCCACTTTTACGAATGCATCAGAGTCCGGGTTTGCCGCGGCGAAAAACGTACCGACCATTGGGCTGGAAATACTTGGAAGATCTTCAACCGATGCCTCGTCCGTCACTGGCGGAGAGGCCGCCGGTGCTGCCGCGGGAGCCGCCGCAACCGGAGCGGCTGCTGGAGCCGCTACTGGGGCCTGAATAACCACTGGCGACTCTTCATCACGCCTTCTACGCAACGTCACCTGCTCTTCTGTATCACGTAGATCTAGCTCAGTGAGATCATTAGTGACCATCAGCCTGACAAGTTCTTTAAGTTTACGAATATCGATCATGCACCTAGCTCCATGTCACTGGTAATACCAACGCCTACTTAGGCCAGCTCCAGCTCCAAGACCTTTAGTTCTTTGCTCATATCAGAAAGTACGCGATGTCCTGAGTCAGTAATCAACACATCATCTTCAATTCGAACCCCACCAATGCCAGGCAAATAAATACCCGGCTCCACAGTCATCACCATACCGGGCTCCAGAGCAGTGCCGGTTTCCAGATTATTGAAATACGGAGCTTCATGCACCTGTCGCCCCAGACCATGGCCAAGCCCATGAATAAACTGATCACCATAACCAGCATTCTCAATCACTTGACGGGAAGCACGATCCACGTCTGCACAGATAGCGCCTGGCTGGCATGCCGCAATACCTGCAAGCTGGGCCTCTAATACGATTGCGTAAACCTCATCAAGCGGCGATGGCATAGAGCCAATAGCGTAAGTCCGGGTCAAATCTCCGTTATAACCAAAGGCTGCAGCGCCCCAGTCAACGAGCAACACACCCTCAGTTATTGGTGTCTGATCAGCGGCATGATGACACAGCGCGCTATTCGCACCGCTGGCCACGATGGTGGAAAAACCACGATCACTGGCACCGAGTCGCCGCATCGCATACTCAAGATTCGCCGCAAAGGCGTGTTCAGTCATACCAATCTGAAGCCCATCTAAAGCTTCAGTCAGCGCCTGCTGCTGAATATTGATGGCATGGCAAATCAACGCAATTTCAGATTCATCCTTGATGCGTCGCATATCCGGAACAACATTCGCGATCGGTACAATCTCAAGACCACTTGGCTCGAGCTCTGCTTTAATTGCATCCATTTCTGCCACGGGCATGACTTCTGCTTGCACGCCCAATCGCCGCACGCCGAGGCTTTTTAGATGATCACGAATCGCATCATTGAGTTTATGCCGTATGCCCATAATGACGCCGGCGCCGGTCGCCTCGCGATCGAAACTGGCTAGCTCATCCTCAAAGCGGCTATCTGAAACAACCCATGCTCCAGAACCAGTCACCACCGCCAAACTCTCATCTCCATGAAAGCTCGTCAGATAGCAAATATCGGTGGGATTGGATATGAGCAGCCCCTCAAGGCCATGTTGCTCCAGAATGGATTGCAGGCGTTCTTGCCGAGCCTTACAACCTGCGAAAGTCGAGAGGCTGAGATCTGAGGATGGGACAGTGGCCTGCATGGGCCGAAGTATACCGATGTCGCCAAATTGCTGCGAACTTGGGCCGTACTTCAGCGAAAAGGAATGAACTTGCGTCCTTGGGACAACGCCTCTTTACTGGCGATCTTCGTGGCCATATTCACGCAGCGAGCGTGGTGGCGAGAGGATCTCGGCCAGCAAAACAGCATCTGCCAGAGCCTGGCGATTTGAGAGTCGCGAATGAATGCGATGTCCGATCTCGCCCTGATCTACAACGTAGGGCCTGCTTTCGCTCGCGGCAAACGGGTCATCATTGGACTGGGCAGAAATAGCCGCAGGAGCAGTCGCTGGCAACTGAGCCGTCGGAGCAGCTGCTGGCGACTGCAGTGTCCCAAGCTTCTTTGCTCTAGAAGAGCTCATCGCCGGCGTCTTGACTGGTTTGACTGGCTTGGCCGACGGACGCCTCTGGAGCCTTGAAGCTTGCACACCGGAGCCAGATACTTGAGAGACTGCCACCTTTGGGGCCGCGGGCGAACGCCCTCCTGCCCGAACTTGAGTCGTCTTTTTTACTGGCGATTTCGACGCCATTTTCTCTAATACCGAAGTGCGAAACTTTTTATATTCGGCTTGTGACTTTTCTGCACGCGATGTTTTGCTCTGCTGCGCGATGGCGGTTTTACGGGCTGCCTTGTTCTTCTTGTCATTGGCTTTTTGTAAAAAGCCACCAACGACGGATACAGCCGTAATGATCAGGAAGATGAGAATATCCCATGAAGGCATCGCGTAGACAGTATAGCCCCATCCGCACGAACGCTCACAAATGCGCGGCCGGCAGTAAGTAGCTGCCCCCACCCACCTCTCTTACCAAACGAAAACCGCATCCAAAGACCTCGGATAACTGCCCAGGCTCAAGGACTTGATCAACATCTCCAGCAGCCATCAATCTGCCCTGAGAGAGGAGCCAAGCCTCATCACCAGCCTGGGCAGCCAAGGTCAGGTCATGGAGAGCCATCAGAACGGTTGCTCCTGCATCTGCAAGCATTCGTGCAACAGCAGACACAGCCCCCACATGTTTGAGGTCTAGTGCTGCAGTCGGTTCATCCAACACGAGATAACGCCCCGACATATCGAATGGCTTCTGGGGGTCAGGCCCAAGCTGAGCCAGCGCTCGAGCAACGGCTACCAATTGTTGCTGCCCCACAGAAAGTTCTGCGAAAGGTCGATGAAAAAGACTTTGCTGCAAGCCCACCATTTCCATGGCCCAATCTACGCGATCTTCGGACCGCCCCAAGGCATATCGCCCCAATGAAACGACTTGGCGTACTGAGAAGCGAGCTGAAATTGTCGGGCGCTGCGCCACGTAGGCCAAAGCCGCTGCACGCTTCTTTGGACTGAGCCTCTTGATAGAACGAACGCTCCCTCGCCTTCGAATGGTGATCCGGCCGTGACTCGGTCGCTGCACGCCAGCGATCGTTCTGAGCAATGTTGATTTTCCTGACGCATTTGGGCCAACAACAACGGTAATCTTGCCCGCCTCGGCCTGACAGCTGACATCATGCAGGGCCCGCCATCGCCCATAGCTCACATGCAGGTTCGCTACACAAATGGTCATGCTTGCCCCCGTCCCGACAAGAGTAACCAGAGAAATAGCGGACCACCCAATAAAGCAGTGAAGACGCCAATCGGCATTCTCCCTGCTCCAAGATCGAGGCCCTGTCTTGCCGCATCTGCACCGACAACCAAAGCGATGCCTATGAAAGCCGAGCCAATCACCAGCCCCCCATGCTTTGGCCCAAGTAACAAACGACCAACGTGCGGCGCTACCAAACCGACAAAAGCGATTGGCCCCGCAAGCGCTACAGTCATCGCGGTGAGAATTCCAGCAACACAAAACAAGAGCAGCCGCAGCCAGCCAATCCAAAGCCCGACACTTCGTGCTTCGGCATCACTGAGCGATGCTGTGTCCATAGCACGCCCCATCAGCAGCCCAATCAGAACGCCGCCCAATGCAATGCCACCTGCAATGACCAAAGTTGGGCCGGAAACAATCTGAGGTATTGAGCCCATCAGCCAACCCATAAACTCACCGCGGGTTCCAGTTGGAACCAGAAACTGAACACACATAATGCCGGCGCCACAAATTGCAGAGACAATGACACCAACCAATATAAGTGTGAGCGGGTCTAATACACCCCGCCGCTGTGCCAACAAATAGACAATACACATCACACTGAGCGCGCCCACAAGAGCGGGCACAGCATCGACACGCATTTGATCGCCAACGCCTGGTTTCTCGCTCGCTATATACATTGCAATCATCACACCAAGGCCTGCTCCCGCAGAAAGCCCGAGAATGAATGGAGATGCTAAAGGATTGCGAAGAAGGGCTTGCAACATCACGCCCGAGGTGGAGAGGCTACAGCCTACGATGGCGGCAACGGCGAGTGCTGTCCAGCGGAATACCGCCCATCCTTGCGGGCCGGCTTGAGGCCATGCCAAAGAAACCTCACCCTGGGGTGTGCGATCAATAAGCAATCGCAAGATACAGACCGCGATGGCCACGACAAACAAGGCGAGTATCCACCACAAACGGTCCTGTCTCTTGTGTGGCTTACTCATAAGAAGTACTCGTTTGCAAATCCGCTTCTGCAAGTTGGGCAATAGATTTCTTGAGCGCAGTCGCCACCTCAATGACACGACTACTGGGGATCAATGCTTCAGGATGATCAAGTAGCACGACGCGCCCTTGAGAGACCGCATCAATTGGAAGCATCTCAATAGTAACCACAGCAGACCCTTGAGCCGCTCCAACCACAATGACGCCCTTGGGATCGATTCGTACCACATCCTCCGCCGACAAAGTTCGCCACGCTCCTGATTCCAGAGCATTCGGCACGCCGAAGCCTGCCAGCAGTTCCCCCATATAGGTGTCAGGACCAAACGCCAAGAGCGGCTGCCCACCAGTGACAACTAGAGTCCGACCAGACCAGCGTTGTGCACCGGCACCAATCGTATCCATCGCGGCTATCAGTTTCCGCGACTGCTGCTGGCCCTTTCCATCTAATAATTCTGGCAACTCAGCGAGCACGGCGCGAATATCAGCCAAGTTGTTGACTGGCCAACTCCCAATACCCCAGCCCCGGGACTCAGCCAACTGGTGAAGCTCAGGAAGTGGCCCTGCGGCAGTTGCCTGGACAACCACATGCGTGGGATCCAGCCTTACCATCATTTCATAATCAACTTCATAAAGATCGCCGACAATGACAGCTCGTTGATTTTCAGGCCTACAAAAGGGCGTGCAACCAACAACAACATCAGCAAACCCCATGTCTTCAAGAGTGCGCGTCAACGCAGGACTCAACGAGATAACTCGCAGATCATTTCTATCATCCGGAGACGACGACTCGGCACAAGATGTGTGCATGATGAGCTGGAATGTCATCAGAATCAGCAACACACAAAAGGAAATAAGCCTGCTGCCCTGGGTGCTGATGCCATTAACAGAGTCCATCATCCACCTCACGTCGTCGTCTGTAGTTGAGTGTGACTCAAACGGCGATAGGTATCACAACGAGAAAGGAGCTCCTCATGTGATCCCTGGTCGATGACGCGTCCATTATCCAAAACGATTATGGAATCAGCATTGAGAACGGTAGACAATCGATGGGCAATAACGAGAGAAGTACGGCCCTGACAGAACTCACTGAGCGCCTGATTGATCATCGCCTCCGAATGTGCATCAATCTGACTGGTTGCTTCATCGAGAATCAGAATGGTGGGATCACGAAGGATTGCCCGGGCAATGGCCAGTCGCTGCCGTTGTCCACCAGAGAGTGAGGCCCCTTGTTCAGCCAAGTCGGCATCATAGTGACCTGGCAGCTGGTTAATGAACTCATCTGCATGTGCCCGCCGAGCGGCC
This sequence comes from Phycisphaerales bacterium, assembly GCA_029268515.1. Lineage (NCBI taxonomy): Bacteria > Pseudomonadati > Planctomycetota > Phycisphaerae > Phycisphaerales > Phycisphaerales bacterium. The sequence goes on from JAQWNP010000003.1 coordinate 85,584, forward strand.
TCGATGATCTCCTCTCGTGTCGTTCCTTCTCGCCCAAATGAAATATTCTCGGCGACAGTTCCCCGAAAGAGAACGGTCTCCTGGGTAACAACACCTATCTGTAAACGGAGTGACTTCAAGTCCACACCTGAAATATCGGTGCCGTCAATACAGATTGAACCGGCATCGGGAAGAATCAGTCGAGGCAAAAGGCTGACCAGCGTTGTCTTGCCACTGCCATTTGGCCCGACAATGGCAACACGCTGTCCAAATTTGATATTGACATCGACCTCTTCTAACGCACTTCGGTCGGCGCCAGGATAAGAGAGAGAGATATCCGAAAAATGTATCGATTGGCAATGCCGAGCCAATACGGGCGCTTTAAATCCCTTGGCCACTTCAGGCTGCTCTCCAAGCATATCCAACAGGCGACTCGCCGGTGCACTGGCTGCTTGAATCTCATTAACAAGCCCAGCGAGTGGCCGGAAAGAGGCACCAGCAATGGCAATGGTGGCGATGCCAAGCAGGAACCGATCAAAATCGAGCGTTCCATTAATGATCTGAGAAGCTGCAATGATCGCCAGCACGCCAACAACAAAGACTGACAGGCACTCGACAACTGGCGAGGAGAGCGCACGCATCAATGCGACCTTTGATTCGTTTTGAACCACCTTCTGATTCCCTGAATCAAACTGACGGCTTGCCCGAACTTCAGCTGTATTCGCTTTGACTGCTCTCATGCCCTGCAGGGATTCACTGGCCACGCGAAGTAAATCTTCCTGCGCCTCCAACGAACCGCGCGTACCACGACGGATACGCTTACCAATTTTTCTAAGGAAGTACATCAGGAACGGCCCAACAATAATGACCACTATGACCAAACGAAAATCGATCACAATTGCCGCAATCAACGCGGCACCCCCTTTTGTCACCTGTGCCAGCGCACGGCTCAAAAGAGAGTTAAAGCCAACCTGCAGGGCCGTCGAGTCGCGAATGATTCTCGCAATAAACTCTGAGGGGCCACGGCTAATAATTCGGCCAAGCGGCATAGCAATTACTTGATCGAATGCGTCCTGTCGGATGTTTGCGATCGTTCGAATGATGACCAGCTTACTCAGGTAAAGATGCAAGAAGTTGGCCAGCCCGCCGATCACAGTCAGGACGGCGAGGAATGCCATCATGAAGAGGACACCATTGAATGGATCCGTTGGCAGGATGCTGACCAGCCACTGCGGAATAGAGATCATGTGGTCAGCCGCATTAAAGTTGTTGGCTTGTGCTCGTAAAGAATTAGCTGCATCGGGATTCGCAATTTCTGCAACGACAGGCCCGAGGCTAACCAGCCCAACACCTAAACCAGCAGCTGAGATAAAGGCGAAGATGATTGCCCAAATAATCAGGGTGCGGTAACGGAACAACTGCCTTGAAAAATGCCAGAAAGATCGATCCATAAGTTGGGGCAGTATATGTGCCAGTGCCCTGGTTGGCCTGGCTACATCCCTTTATGTGTTATTGAATCAGCATCTCAAATATCGTCCAGAACTCTGGAAAACTCTTCCTGACGCAGGCAGGATCCTCAATCGATAGACCACCCCGCCAAAGGCCAAGAACCGCGAAAGCCATCGCCATCCGATGATCATCATAGGTCCGGATCAGAACAGGTGTTTCTGGGAATCGCTGGGGCTTGATCTGTATCCAATCCGCCCCCCCTTGGGCATCAGCTCCAAGCCGATTGAGCTCGGTAACAATTGCCGTAATACGATCACTTTCTTTGATCTTTAATGTCTGCAATCCAGATATACAACTTGGCGTTTTTGCAGTCGCAGCAAGAACGGCAAGCATGACCGCCCCATCTGGGCAGCTTGAAGCATCAAACTCAATACCTCGCAACTCTTTGGGGCCACGCACTGTAACGGAAGCCTCTTGGCGTTCAACAACAGCGCCCATTTCTGAAAGAGCCTCGAGCACATGCATATCAGGTTGCGTACTGTGCCCTGACAAACCTTCAACTTTGCATACTGCATCTGGAATCATTGCTGCTGCGGCAAGGAAATAGAGAGCACTACTTGCATCTGGCTCAATCTGATAGGTTCGACCAGCAACGTTCTTGGGAGGCACAAAGAAAACCCCACCACATGAAGCCTGCCCATCAATCGGAAGTACCACAGGCATTTGCCCCCAAGCACGGAGCAGATCCAGCGTCATGTCAATGTATGGTCGACTTGTCAATGGTTTCGAATACCGCAAGGTCAAGCCATCTCGCAAATGTGCACCAATGAGCAAGAGTGCAGATACAAACTGACTTGAATCTACCTCTCCAATAGAGAGTCGACTGATGACATCACGCGGGGAAGGCGGCGTAATCACTAACGGCAGATGGTCTGATGCAGACTTAAACTCAATGCCACAGCCCATCTGACTCAGGAAGTCTGAGAGCTGCCCAATCGGTCGCTCTCGCATACGAGCACTACCATCTATTCCAACCGCCTCCGAAGCGAGCATCGCAACCGCCATCATAAAGCGACTTGGTGTGCCCCCATGCCCCAAATGAACCTCGCCACCATAAGGCAAACGACCACTGCACCCAATGATCGCCAGCTCTTCACCCTCATAGATTGACTTCACGCCAAGGTCATTGAGCGACTTGAGAAGTCCATCCGTATCATCACTGCGCAGCGCTCCTTGCAAAACGGATCGACCTTCCGCCAGCGCTGCCATCACGATCGCCCTATTTGAGAGGCTCTTTGATCCAGGCACACTCACAGGGATATCAAAAGCCTGACGATGACGGGGAATAACTTTCATATTGGACTCGGTGATGGATCAGCAAGCGTATCAGTCGCCCTTGCGAAAGACGGCGACCACGTCAGCTATTGGTATGACAAAGAGACGGTTGTCACCCTCAAAATCTACAGGAATGCCCTGCTTGGGATTGAAGAGCACTTTGTCATACTGAGCAACAGGATAATCTTCATCATTGGCGATCTGTGCACTGATTGCCACAATCCGTCCAGTGAGGGTTGGAATCTCCAGCTTGTCCGGCAGGTGAATACCAACCTTCGTAATCTTCTTATCCTCATCCTTGCGAATAAGAACCCGATCTCCAATGGGCTCAACAGTCTCGATCGCCATACGCTTTTTCTGGGGTACCTTTGCCATCCCCCTATCATAGCCAAGAAACGCATGATGCCTCCACCTACAATCACAAGAAGCGAGCAACATGGCCCCATAACAGCCAATGGATAAGTTTGGGCCGAAAAGCTACACCACAGCAACCATAACAGCCCTTACAATGATCTAATCAATCACGGCTGGCCATACTTCCCCCTACTTTCGGATGTTTCTCCGTGTGGTGGCGTGATCTAGGAGCAAACGAGTTATGGTTCAAGGAACCCCGACACCCGCAAAGCAAAGCCCGGCCCCGAGCACGGATCCACTTCATCTGATAGATGTTGATCATGTGCGATTTAACGTCGGAAATGCAAAGCAAGCTGCCTACTTCTATGCCAGCTGCTTTGGCTTTGATATCTCACAGATAAGTGACCTCACCACTGGCGCCCGCAAAGAAGCCCGATATCTCTTGACTCAAGGCAATATTCGAATCGTCCTGACCACAGGACTTTGCCCTGATGGCGAATCGCAACAACACATCAATCGATTTGGCGACGGGGTCAAAGACATTGCCTTCAGCGTGTTCGATGCCGAGCGAGCCTATAAGCAAGCATGCGCCAATGGTGGCGAAAGCGCTTACGAGCCATATGAAGCGACTGATGAGAACGGCCGTGTTGTCATGGCCGGTATCAAAACCTATGGCGAGGTTATTCACAGCTTTGTGTCACGCCATGGCGACTATGAACTTCCCAAGGTAAAAAAAGGCGGGCTGTTTATGCCTGGCTATAAGCACCACCACTTGTCAATCAATGACTACAACAAAGCCAATCCGTGCGGCCTCAAATTCCTCGACCACTGCGTGGGCAATGTAGAAGAAGGCAAGATGGATCAGTGGGTGAACTGGTACGAAAATGTCATGGGCTTTGGACTCTTCAAACACTTCGATGACAACGATATTTCAACCGAACATTCTGCACTAATGAGTAAGGTCATGGCGTCAGGAAATCACCTCATCAAGATGCCAATTAATGAACCGGCCGAAGGCCGAAGGAAGAGCCAGATTGAGGAATATCTCGATTGGCACAACAACTCTCCAGGCGTTCAGCACCTCGCTTTTCGAACCGATGATGAACTGGCCTCTGTTGCCGAACTGCGACGTCGAGGCGTCGATTTTCTCAATATCCCTGAAGCCTACTATGAAATTGTCTGGGACCGCGTGGGCGATATCGACGAGTGCATCAAAAAGGTTCAGGAACTAGGCATTCTTGTCGACCGAGATGATGAAGGCTACTTACTTCAGTTGTTTACGATGCCGCTGCAAGATCGACCAACACTCTTCTTCGAAATTATCTGCCGCCGTGGCAGCCAGAGTTTCGGCAAAGGCAATTTTAAGGCGCTGTTTGAGTCGCTCGAACTGGAACAGGAACGCCGCGGCAATCTCTAATTGATGGCAGGAAGCACATATGCCCTACTACACCCAGCTCGGCGAGATTCCAGCAAAACGGCACATACAGTTTCGCCAGCCATCCGGCGAGCTCTATAGCGAAGAGGTGTTCGGCACCGAAGGCTTTGTTGGCCCAACTTCGATCATGTATCACATCCATGCGCCCACTCAGGTAACTGGCTGGAAGCTGCTTTATTCCACTGCAACTGAGTTTGTGGAAACCGATGTCATGCGCATGCGTCATATTCAGTCACAGGGAATGAAACCGGCTGGCGATCCGGTAACAGGCCGCATGGTCCTGCTTGGCAATGCTGATGTAGAAATGAGTATCTGCTTGCCTGCGGAAACAATGGATTATCACTATAAGAATGGCTCTGGAGATGAACTACTCTTTATCCACCATGGCTCAGGAACACTCTATACAAGCATGGGCACACTCAAGTTTGGGCCCAAGGACTATGTCGTCATTCCAAAGGGCGTGATCTACCGAATGACCTTTGATGCGAAAGCAAGTCCAGATGATCCAGACCCGCGATTCCTTTGTTTCGAGACCATGAATACATCGCACATCTTGCCGCCAGCGCGATACATGTCAAAGAAGACAAGCCAGTTCCTAGGGCATGCACCCTACTGCGAACGTGATCTTCGAACTCCAACGTTGCCGTTGACCTATGACGAAGCGGGTGAATTTGAAGTGCGCATTAAGGCTCGAGACCGTGTCCACAGTTATATCTACGACTACCATCCGCTCGACATTGTTGGATGGGATGGATGCTACTACCCATATTGCTTCAATATTGATGAGTTTTCTCCCATCGTTGGCAAACATCATATGCCGCCACCAACACATCAGACCTTTGAAGGTCACAACTTTGTAATCTGCTCGTTCTGCCCCCGTACACTTGACTTCCACCCACTGGCAATTCCAGTGCCCTACAACCACAGCAATCTCGATTCCGATGAAGTGCTTTATTATGTAGAAGGAAACTACAAAGCTCGAAAAGGAATTTCTTCAGGCTCCTTCAGCCTCCATCCTCAAGGTATTCCGCATGGCCCTCATCCCGGCACGGTTGAAAAAAGCCTTGGTGCGACATGGACTGATGAACTGGCCGTGATGTGCGACACATTCCGACCTCTTTTTCCAACCAAGGCAGCGCTCGGCTTAGACGACCCCAACTACCCGGCATCGTGGGCGGCATGGAAACCTGAAAACAAAGACCACGACAGTACAACCACGGACACTTGGTCCTAACAGGGTCAGGCGTTAGATATAAATTTCGTCGCCAAGGCAAAATATGCCAAGTATTATTATTCCAGCATATAACGAAGAATTTTCCATCAAGCGCACGCTGCTTGGTGTTCTTGCTGATGCTGCAGATGATCTTGAGATCGTAGTTGTTGCGAATGCCTGCACGGATCGCACCGAAGAGATTGCCCGTTCATTAAGCCCACGCATCAAAGTGATCTCCACAGATGTACCAGGAAAATGCAATGCGATAAATCTGGGAGAGGAACATGTTACTACGTTTCCGCGCATTTACTTAGATGCTGACATACATCTTGCCCCTGGCGCCGTTACAGAACTCCTCACACTCTGCGGCCGCCCCCACCCCATCGTGTCGCCCCTGCCTGTCTATAACATGCGAAATACATCACTTCCTATGCGACTGTTCATGCGAGCAGAGTCTTTTAACCATTACTTTGGACACGGCGCCCCCAATGGCAGCGGATGTTTTGCACTCACAGAAGAAGGCCGCCACCGATGGGGACGCTTTCCAGACATTATGGCTGATGATGCTTTTGTACATGGCCACTTCAAACAATTTGAGGCCATTACTGTGCGCGAAGCAGTGGCGACTGTCATGCCACCGCGGGACATCAAGGCGATGATCAAGGTACAGGGACGTGTTCGCCGCGGCATCTATGAACTCTTCCAACACTATCCAGAACTCACCGATAATCATGAATCACAGGTTGCCAGCTCGCTTGTGCGAATGCTCATTCGCCCCTGGGAATGGCCATCGCTTGCCATTTATGCCTTCGTCAAGATCCGTGAGAGGCAACTGGCCAAAGCTGCCATAAAAAGCGGGCAAAAGATCTGGATTCGAGACAATACCACGCGAGAGCAATTTTAAGCCCGCACGAAAGACCATCGCAAAACGCCGTGGCGTCTCGCTAGATCACTGGCGTGATAACGCCACGACATGAACCGAAGCCAACTCGCGCGGCACCCTCTGACTCACACCAAGCCTTCATAATGACTTCATCTCCATCCTGAAGTAACTTTCGTTGTGTGCCGTCTGGAAGATCAATCGGATCGGTCCCGCGCCAGGCTAATTCCAACATGCTGCCCCAAGTGTCCTTGGTCGTGCCAGACACGGTGCCTGATCCCAACAAATCACCAGGCCGCATTGGACAACCACTACTCGTGTGATGAGTGAGCATTTGAGCAAACGTCCAAGTCAGTTCCCCAAGCGAACCGCGGCTGAGCTCAAAGGCCTCTAGTCCTTGCTCACGCATTTGCTGAGATACCAAAGATACCTGACCAGTCACCTCAAGTGCGTCATCATTAACAGGCCTCAGGTATGGCAGCATCTCAGGATCACTTGGCAGGCGCGCTGGCCCAGAGCTCCGATAGGGCGCCAAGGCATCCATGGTGACAACCCAAGGGCTAATACTTGATGCGAAGTTCTTGCCGTTGAATGGCCCCAACGGCTGATACTCCCATTTCTGAATATCCCGTGCTGACCAGTCATTGAGAATGACCAAGCCAAAGAAATGATCCATCGCCTGATCCATTTCAACACGCGTGCCAATTGGATTACCCTCACCCACAAACGCGGCAAACTCAAGCTCGTAGTCAAGCAAGCGACACGGACCGAATGCTGGAGGCCCCTCTTCGGGTTTAAGTTGCCCTTGAGGTCGCTGAATTGATGTCCCAGAAATAACAACACTACTCGCTCTACCGTGGTAACCAACCGGAAGATGCAAGTAGTTGGGCAACAGAGCATCGCCATCAGGGCGGAACATCTTGCCCAGGTTTGTTGCGTGATGTCTCGATGCATAGAAATCTGTGTAATCACCGATATCGACCGGCATGATCATGGTAGCGCTGGCCATGGGCACAAGACACTCGGGATTTGGCTGCTCGGCTTTAGACAGAAATTTTGACAAGACTGATCGCACCTGGCTCCATACAGTCTGCCCTTGCGACATCAGACTATTGAGCGTGGTTGCAGAAAGAGCACAAGCAGCTTCACCGGAAAGATCCCCAAGCAAGCCAGTCTCAATAGCCTTGCTGACGTCAAGAATTTGATCGCCAATGGCAACACCAATTCGACCTTGGCGATCATCACCCAGAAAAACACCAAATGGCAAGTTCTGTATCGGAAAGTCGCTGTCTGTTCTATTGGCAGATTCAACCCAGCTTTGTAGGGATGGATCGTGCGTATGGTCTATTCGTCCCAAGAGTTTATGCCTTCTAAAATATCAAATGATCAGCCCAAGATGACGGAGATCGTTCAGTGGTTCATCAAATGCACATGAGCCATAGCTAATGGCCCCTTCTATTCGAGACTGGACGATCTCCTCAATTCCAATCTCATGATTACGCCAGCTTATACTTGTTTCCTCAAAGACAAATGCTTCAGACGATCGTTCCTGAAGCACTTCCGCAAGCTCTTCATGATCTAATCGACATGCGCGAGCCAGTGCTGCACCAAGAAAAACATTGAGAAAACCAAATTCGTCAGCCCCGACCTGTTCATTGCGACTACACAATGCATGATGCAACCCTGCAGTCGCTTTAAAAGGCACGTCTGCCCTAATGCATGCCAACAAGAATTCCGATACCGCTTCTGGCGATGGATACGCTTCAGGAACAATGCCTCCTGTTCGCACTTTCGCTCCAGCCACTGAACCAGAAAGCGCTGCAACATGGCCCCGAATATCAGAATTCACTGGCAGCTCGAAAAATGGCATCAGTTCGTCGGGCATTAAATCGAGAGCGGTATCGATTGAAAGAGCATCAGATGCCTTTAGGTCAACAGCATCTACGAGGCAGTGGCCGTTGGCTGGATCGCTGTGCTTATGATTAAAAGCAGAAATCACATCCAGATCATTGGACAACTGAGCATCGCCCGAAGGACTCACCAGGGCATTGACACACCAGGGATCATCGCCCTGATCACGAGGCAACGGCGCCAATGATGCAAACGCCTCAAGCATTCCCACTGGAACCAATACTCGTCCAAGAACCCATGATTGTTCGCACTTTAGGTACGAGGCGTAATGATCGACCATGGCTTCAAGTGAAAGGTCCGCCGGTGGAAACAGTCCTGCATAATCAATTAATCCATCTAAGAGTGCCGCTGCAACAGCACCTGAAGCGCCGGTCATTGCGGTATCTTGACCGATGCCATCTTTGGAATTTTCGTTGCCCATGATTTCCACCATTTCATTTCGCATGTGAACCAGTTTGGTCCAGGCACTGTTCTATTCTAGCTATTGTCCCTGTTTGCCCTAACATCACCAGCGTGTCATAAATTGGTGGGCTGACCGTTGTGCCCGTGACAGCAACGCGCAGAGGCTGAGCAACTTTTCCAAGCTTGCCATCAGCGTGTTCTTGTGCATATGCCTCAACAACACCCTCAAGTGTTGCAACATCCCATAGATCTAAATCAGCTAACTGACTCTTGAGCTGTCGCAAATGATCCGCACCTGTAGGCGGCCCTCCAGCCATTGCTCGCCTCACAGACTTGCTGTCCTGAATTTTGATCGACTCTGTTGGCAACACCAGAAACTGGCAGGCATCGACTGGGTCACGTAGCGTCTTTGATCGCTCTTGATTCGATGCCGCAACCTGCTTGAACTGCAAATCAGTAAGCTGTTCGATGAACAATGGCGCCTCTGCTTCGCAGTAGGTACGCAGGCGAGATTCAAATTGACTGCTAGACATTGCCTGAATCGCGTCTAGATTGAAGGCCAGCAACTTGTCTCGATCGAATCTTGCGGGACTCTTGACAACCCGTTTGAGATCAAAATTCTCAATAAGAAAGGCCATGTCGAATTGCTCAAGGTCACCACCAGGCGACCAACCAAGCAATGCCAAGTAGTTGAGTAACACCTCAGGAAGATACCCCGCCCGCCGAAAATCGTTGACGTTGATTTCCGGAAGTTGGACGCCCAGCTCTTGTGCAAGCCGCTCGGTCTCGTCTGGCTGTAACTGAGCATCCTTTCTCGCAAGCCAAGCTGACCAGCTAGCTGCCTCAATCACCGGGCCACTTGCCCCACTCGGCGACTCTTCCAAGCCAGCCTCCTTGACTGCTCGCCGCAGTGCCTTGTCCTGATCTCGCTTGGACATCTTTGAACCATCTGGATTCATGATCAAGGAGAGGTGAGCATAAATGGGACGATCAAATCCCAACGCATCTTGCAGCACCACATGCTTCGGCGTGTTGTTCAGATGCTCTTGTCCCCGAATCACATGTGTCACGCCCATCAAAGCATCATCAATCACAACTGCAAGGTGATAGGTCGGGAAGCCATCGGCCTTCCAGATAATAAAGTCATCAAGTTGCCTAGCCTCTGTCCTGACCTCACCAAGCACTTCGTCATGAACAGTAATAGCTTCATCAGGCACCTTAAAACGAACAACGTAAGGCGTACCAGCAGCCAGTAGATCACTGACCTGCTTTTCCGAGAGTTCTAGCGCCGCCCGGTCATAACGATATGGCTGCTTGGCAGCACGGGCTTCGGCTCGCTTTTCATTAAGTTGCTCTGCTGTCTCGAAGGCTCGATATGCCTGCCCCCTCTCAAGCAGACCATTCAAATGCTCTTCATAGATACTCAGTCTTTTTGATTGAAAGTATGGCCCAGTATCTCCGCCGCCTGAGTCTCCAAACTTGGGCCCTTCGTCCCAAGATATACCGAGCCATTCCAAATCCTCAAGAAAGGCCATGCTAGCAGCGTCAGAACTGCGGCGCTGATCGGTATCCTCGATTCTCAAAAGCATCTGACCATGATCGCTGCCATATCGCTTGGCAAAGGCTAAGCAAAACATAGCGGTTCGGGCGCCACCGACATGGAGGTGCCCAGATGGGCTCGGTGCAAAACGGGTTCGAATAAGCTCTTGTGGTGACATAATCAGGCAAAGCCTAACCAGCAGCGGGCTTGCCGTCGATTAGCTCCCAGGTTGGCCCAATGATTCTGGCTTCTTTTTGCGATGCATCCATCGCCATAAACTGCATGCGGGCCCAGAGAGGGCGTACACCACAAAGCTCACTGTCAAGGTCACCTCAAGCTCGACCACAATCAAAATCATGATGACCGCAAGCCGAATGATATAGCTGACGGTACTTTTGCCCTTCAAAAATCGATTGGCAAAATGTGGGTATGGAATAGCTGAGACCATTCCAATGGCGCATAGAAGCATCACTAAGGGAATGACAAATGCCGAATACTGTGGGAACCAGGTTGGCGGTTCATTTGGACCCAATGGGCCCAGATAATACTGATGGAAAATAATCAGACTGACAACTGTCCCTGCCGCACCAGGAGAGGGCAGTCCCTCAAAGGTCATTGTCGATGTTTCAAGATCATCACTATGAGCCACGCTGAATTTAGCCAAACGCAGTGCCGCACAGCAAACATAAAGTGCTGCGATTGCCCAAACAACCTTAGCCACAATATTATCTGCATCAGGGCCTGCCACCATATCGCTCTCAGGGCCGATGTAATTACTTGTGAGCCGTAGCACGACAAAAGCAGGCGCCACACCAAAGGTAATGAGATCTGCCATCGCATCAAGCTGGTTGCCCATCTCACTCATTCCATTGGTCATCCGTGCGACCATTCCATCAATAGAATCGAGAAAGAGGCCAACCAAAACCAATACCGCAGCCCAGGTCAGGCTCGACCAACCAAATGGTCCACTATATTCAGTAGGCTTCGCCGCAAAATAAATTGCAGCAAAGCCTGCAATAACGTTTCCGAGAGTCAGGAGCGTGGGCGCGATAACTGGCGATGGAAGGCGTCGCCGTGAGCGCGGGGAATCCGGATCGTTCTCAAGAGAAGATTCCATAACACCAACCGGTCGATCATGTCCGTTGCCAAGTTCCATCTACGCATCCTAGCCTTGACCGCCAATGTACGTCGGCATGCTAAAAGTTTGCCTGGTCCGCACCCCACGGAAGGATAATAAGCACGCCTCGGCCCGATTCCGGCATGTCCCGAGTGAAGAGCAATTCTCCAAGCGTCCACTGCCGATCCCCGTGAACATCAAGCGGATCAACTGGCCCAGCTGGCACACTCGCTGGGGCTGAATCTGGGCAGGCACTCGAAATGGCGTAAGCCTCATCCGCTCGCAGCAACAGCGTGATTGCAGCTGACCTAAACACTTGCCTTCGACGAGCAAGCCCCCTCTTTGATTCGGCTCCGAATCGCTCCCCTTGATAGACCGGCACCAGTTCCAAATAGAGCTGCTCACCGGCCTCAGTCAAGAGCGGCCATGCGCGACAGTCCAACGAGAGCACCCCTGCGGGCAACGTTTGCATTTGCCCCGCGACTGCAACTGCCCGTGGAGCTGGCCCCATCGCCACAAAGAGCAGTGCTCGCCATTGATAAATAGCACCATGCCATGTGGTCAAATCAGCCGCGGCTGGTCCAAGACTACGCACGACCTCCTTAACAGAACCAGGTTTGTTGGAGAGCTGACGAATCTGCATTCCCATATCTCTTAGAGATTCAACACCTGTCATTTCATCTGCAGCAATCGGAGCCAACGCATCAAGCGTACTGGCAACACTACCGCTACTGTCGCTCACCAATACCCACCGCACCGCAAACTGGTTATGCCGCTGTCCACGCTGAACAGCAGTCGCACTGGCTAAATCAGCCGATTCCTGCGCCGATTCACACCCGATGATGAAACACAATGATGCGATAATGATCAATTGCGAGAAGCAACCCAAGACGCGAACTCTCATTTATTACCCAGCTCATTGATTCGATCAATCATCATGCGCAACCTTCCGATGTTTCGTCGCGTAAAACGAAAGACCAAACGAGGAAGATCTAGGCAAAGCGTTTCGCCAGGCAGCGCGTCAGTTTGCGTTATTTCGCCTTCTTCGACAATGTCAGAAAACTCACTATTCAGCGATGCTACCGCCTGCTCACTCAAACTCTGATTGAGTCGCAACACAAAGTCACCCCGCACAAAACGGCTGGAATGATAGATCGAATAGAACGTCGTAATATGAGAAACAGCATCATCTAGGCTTGGGGCAAGATAAAAAAGATCCAAGTCTTCCGGACTAATCCAGCCATTTTGCACGAAGTTGACCTTGATCATCTCAAGCCAGTTTTTCCAGTAAACACCGTCTTCGCCTTCAACCAACACAATTGGAAGCATGTGCGACTTCCCAGTCTGGACCAGCGTGAGTGTCTCAAACAATTCATCCATGGTTCCAAACCCGCCGGGGAATGCGACGATCGCATCGGCATTGGTAAGGAACATCAACTTGCGTGTAAAGAAGTAACGAAAGTTAATGAGCTTGGAATCACCCTCAATAATCTCGTTTGCAGAAGTCTCAAATGGCAAGCGTATCGCAAGACCAAAAATACTCTGAGACGTGAGGCCATCGTGCCCTGCCTTCATGATCCCATCACCACCACCTGTGATCACCATCCAGCCTGCTTTGGCCATCCCCTGACTAAATACACTCGCTGCTACATAATCAGGATGATCACTTGGCGTTCGCGCTGATCCAAAAATTGAAACCTTGCGAGTATCTTGATAGTCATTAAAAATGTGATAGGCATAGCGCATTTCTTTTAGCGCCGAGGACATCAGCTTAAGTTGACCACTGTGATGCGTCTCTTGCAACATTCTTAAGCTGGTCTTCATCATCTGCGTTACCAGATCTTTTTCGATACTGGTGCAACCACTGCCCACACGGTCAATCAGTTCGCCAATACTGGCTTCAATCTTTGGGTTGTTAACACCGGGGACATCAATTGGATCACTTGCCATCGATTCATTACTCCTGGGGTGGCATGTCGCCTAACTCGCTGTGACGGTACCACGCATTATCCAAGAGCGTGGCATTTGAGAGCCCAGGGAATCCAATAAGGCCCGTCTCTGGCTTCCGTAGATCCCCACTTACGCTGATGGCAATAAACTGATCGCCCAAATCAGCAATTGGGCTCAGCAACATGCTCATGCCGCTGCGTGAATGAAGCCTTGTATCAAGCTCCCAGGTACCCAGCTCTAATGTCCCTTCGCCCTTAAGCATCAACCAAGTGCTATCCCCAGCGGTCGCCTCCAAGAGAATATCTTCGAAAAACAAGTGGCTTCCTGCCAAGTAAAATGGGGCATTGAGAAAATCCAATCGGCTGGCAACTGGCAGGCCGAGCTGGGCCAATTGCACCAACCCTAGTGTCACTGGATTGTCAGCCATATTCCCCTTACGAATCTGAATCAACCCACGCCCACGACGCGTGCCAGCGTCACTGCCCTGTCCAGCAACGCTCAATCGACCAAAGAGCAAACCTTTCCCAACTGATGGCACTGCTTTTTCATCCTGATCAGCCTCGCCTTCCGGCTGGTCATCAAACCACTGGTCGAGTGATATATCCATCGCCTCCACTTCGGCATCGTAGTCTTGGCTACCCGTGTCGTACCAAGCTCGACCATACAGTGTGCCACCATATGCCTCCCCGATAACAGACTTCAACTCAATACGGGAGGAACCAGAATTCAGTATTGGTTTCATCGCCACACCGAACTCAGCATGCTCAATCAAGTTTCCCTGCAACCGCATCGCATCGACCACGCCATCTGCGGTCCAGAATGTGCCATCCTGATTCGCTGTGACAACCAGATCTGTTCGGCCCTGAACACGACCAAAGTCAATCCCGGCCTTGAAGGAGATGTCCGATGTCTCAAGGCGCCCACCGAATCGCATATGTCTGGGCCCATCTTTGGCCTGTTGAATCCTGAGCGTGCAATTGGCCAAGGAGCTGATGCCATGCTCTTGGAAAGAAATCGCATCGATCGCATCACGCGCTTCGGCAGGAAGAAGCGTTGTCATAAGCGATCTGCTGAGCGGTCCATCGTACTCAAATGCCATCTGAAGTAAGAGGTCTTCACCAAACTCAACATCACCAATTGCCTCAAATCGACCTTCCATGAGAGCGCCGCTTAGCTTGGTAATACCAACACGCCGGGGCGATAGAACTAAACTCGAGCCAGGATCAAGTGTGGCCACAACACGCACATCCTGAATGGTCAAACCAATGTTGATTGGCTCAATGACGAGGGCGTAATCAGTCTGCAACCGGCCCGGAAGAGTGTCATACTGAAATGTTGCATTAAAACGCCCATCTGGATCATATGAAAGGTATTGGTCAGCCTGCTTGCCATCTCCGATCAATCTCAGAAGTTGAGGTATCACTGGACTGGAAAACTGTCCACTCAGCCAAGAACCCGAAAGTGCCAACGCCTCTGTCTTCTCTCCTGACAAACCATAAGAACCATTAAGCGTGATCTTGCCATCCTTCCGGCTATCAGTCGTCACATCAAATGCCAGCTCCTGAGCCCTGACTGCTGCATCACTAATGTCAAAAGCACCGCCAGTGTGACTAAACTCAACATGATAGCCATCGATATTAAGTTCCATTTGCTTGGGGACAATATCTACACGAAGTCTTGAAGGACCTCTTTGTTGAGACTCTAGATTGACAACAGCATCAAATCGCCCTTGCGGCCGATACTGATTCCAAAGTTTTCGAGCTTGCTCAAGTTCGGTGGTGGGCGCCAAATTAATGAGATAAGAACCAAGAGCCAGATCCTCAAACGAGATTTTTGCATCGACTGCTGCACTGCCACCATCAATAACGCGCCGCGCAATACTGATTTCAGCACTGACCTGACCGCCCTCTATATCACCTCCACTATCATGCCGGCCTGTTAAATCAATGAGCTCAACCGATCCGGGCTTGACGTGAATCCGTCCAAATAAATCCGTCAAGGAAAAGCCTGCTGGCCAGAATAAACCGGCAGCGCCAACCAAGGACGCAAGATCGCCCTGCGGCACAGCTGAGCCATTTTCAAGACGCACCATCACGTCATAGATCGCTCCACCTCCATCAGGATTGATGCCTGTCACTTGCCCGATGTAATCAAGGTCAGCATTGAGATTCAATGCTGACATCAGCGCCTTGCCTCCGCCCCCACTCAACAGGTCTGTTTCCTCAGGCGGAATAGCACCTATCGGAGGAATAGCGCTCTCTAGAAATGGTGTGACTCGGTCACCCAGAACTTGCACATCCAGCTCAGGAGAAAGCAGCACCTGGTCACCAATCACCTCAAGGCCAAATCGCCCTCGCATGGCGCCCTGCCCGCCACCCGAAGTCACGACATAAAGGCCATCATCTGATTCGCTATCCGGCAATTTACTCTCAAGATAAATCGCATCCTGGGTCCAACGAAGGACAGAATCAATCAGCCAGACCGGATAAGGAAACTCTTCATAGAGCAGGCCAACCTTACTACCCTCGACAGTACCCGTTACAAAGGTGGGCCTATCCTCACCCTCAGCTCTACTGACATGCAGGTCAAGCACGACCAGCCCACCCATGTCAAACGCACCCATTTCCAACAGCTTGTCGAGGCGGGCACGTTTCATCCGCAGTGGAACCAACCTCTCGTCGGCAACATCTTGTTCCTGCAAAGCTCTTATTTTGGAAACAATATCCTTTCGCTCTGCTTCTATATCTTTCAGCCATGCCTGATCAGGAAGCAGACCATCTTTATGAAGTAGCTCGTATGCCTTTCTGGAAAACAGGGAATCCAAAATTTTCTGATGCTCTGGTGGCATCGCAGCACGAAGACGATCATCAATTGGTGCTGGAGATGTTGCAATTGACAAACTGACTGATGCATCATCATTCAGCGGCGTTATGTTTCCTGCCACACGAACGGTAGCACCATCTGAGCCGCTACCAGTCAAGAATTGGATGTTGGCGGCATCAGTATTAAAGTCAATATATGCATCTACTTCCTCAAGCAGATATGGAAAATACTCATAGGCACCGGTCGCATCTCGAACCCATGTCTTTCCATTGATAGCAATCTCTGTCGATTCGCCTGGCTGATCTGATCGACTACGAGCGAGCGATATTTCCATCTCAAGGCTACCACCGGTGAGTTGAAATCGCTGCAGAACATCGGCGACTGCATACGGAAGATCGATCGGCACATTGCTTCCGTCAACTTCTGACCCGAGTTGAAAACCCTTCGTCGAAAAAGTCATTACGAATGGGGCTTCATCAATCACCTGTTCAATCCAACGTGAATCAGTACCCCAAGTGGGCTCAGGCAGATCGGTCATTTTGAAGTCAAAACGATATGGAACTGATCCGAGTCCGCTTTGCTGCTGAGAACTACCTAGCGTTCCCACCATATTTTCAAAAATGAGCTTGGAGTGATCTAACTCAATCGTGCCACGACTCACTTGCATTCTTGGCCGACTGGCGGTCGGGTAAAGTTTTCCGCCTGAAAAACGAGCCCAGACCCCCTCAGGATTAATAGGAAGGGTCAATGCCAGATCATCCACAGTGACCTTAAGCCCAAGCCCCTTTTCTGGACTAGACGTAAACTCCAGAAGCTCAACGGCGCCATGCGGATTGACTTGATCCCACCAGGCACGAGCAACTGGCGGACACATTTCTCGCACTTGTTCATCGAGGCGAAATCCATGAAGAGCAGATGTGAATTCACTCGTTATGAGGTTCCAGCTTCCGTCAAAGGCTAAGCTCTGCCCGGTATTCGGGGCATCAATCTCCATCAGTTCAAAGTCATATTGTGATTGATCACTTGCAGATCGCGTCATTTGCCCCTTGAAGTGTCGTTGCCCAACCACTTCAAAGACTTCACCTTGATGGCGTCCCACCTGCACAGTCGCATCTTTGATTGTGACCAGCGATGGAAGCGACTTCGGCGGCTCATCAATAGCCTCCCATTTGGGCTGCAAATGGGCAATATTCACATCTCCAATTTTCTGCACATCCTCGCTAATTCGAATCAAAGCCTGCTCAATCTCTGCCTCCAGAACCTCGATCTCACCACGCCAAAGAAGACTCGAATCAAGAACAACACGACCATGGTTCAGTCGCAGAATCTCACCAGGTGGCCCATCGATGTCCGGAACGCTCAAAATGAGTTCGTTGAACTGAAAGGTGCCATCAGTATCAAAGTTGGCTCCGCGAATAGTGACACTGCCACCGAGCCGCCGCTCAAGTTCAGGGCGGATCATCCAAGCCAAGAACCAACCGCTGGTCACAATGAACCAGAGTGCAATGAGAATGAGGGCAATCGCGAGAACGGCACCACCACACCACCATATCCAACGCCTCGGCCTCTCTGAGATAAGTGTTGTTTCTGTCATAGATTTCGATCGCATGTGCAAAGAGCGTGCGGGACCCTATTCTACCCATATGAGCATGACAATCGCTGTAACGGGTGCATCTGGTTTTTTAGGGTCCTTCATCTGCCGAGCTGCTGCGGAAGCGGGCCACAGCGTGATTGCGCTTGTTCGCCCGACCTCCCGGCGGGATCATATCCAAACCTACGTGAACCGCTTTGTCGTCGGCGATCAGGCTGATCCCTCTTGCTGGCCAAGCCTGCTGGACGATTCAGACTGCCTTGTCCACAACAGCTTTGATTGGGCAGCACTCAAGGCCGGTCTCCAGGAGCACTTACAAAGCAATCTGGTCCGTAGCATCGAACTCATGGCTGCCATGGCACCCCGCCAGTGCATCCTCATTAGCTCCGTGGCCGTCCATCACACCATTTTGCCTCAGTGGAACGGCATCATTGATCCCAGACATCCGTTGCGCCCAAGCAGCCTGTATGGCGCTTGCAAAGCCGCGCTTGAGGCCCACCTCTGGTCCTCGCACAATGCATCACAGCAGCCAATCACAATTATTCGTCCAGCTGCTGTTTATGGCATTGACCCAAGCCCCTCAAGAACAATCGGCCATCCCATCGTCAAAGCCATGGCAAAGGATGGCGAATACCAACGAAATGGTGGCGGCAAATTTGTTCATGTTGAGGATGTTGCCAGCGTGGTTGTCAAAAGTATTGGCAATCCCGAAGCGAACGGTCATATTTTCAATATGGCCGACTGCTATGCTCGATGGTCTGATTGGGCTCAGCTGATTGCTGAAGAGCTGGACCTTCCTCAAAGCCCTGAACATAAGAGCCCAGCCCAAAGCGCTAATATATTTTGCAAGAAAGCAACGCGTCAATTAGGTGTTTCCATGTCACGAGGTATTGAGGGCATACGAGAACATGTTCGCGAGCTTATAAAACAGTCTCACGATGACGCTTGATTAAAACGCACGCTCTGCAAGATCCAGCGCCCGCCCCAATGCTGCCGCCTTTGCAACAGTCTCTTCAAATTCACGCTTGGGATCAGAATCGGCCACCAAACCAGCGCCAGCTTGAATGTAAACCATCCATCCCTCTGGAGTGCGTTCAGCGGTCGGAATGACCATGGTACGAAGGGCGATGGCCATATCGACCTCACCATTAAAGTTAGCTACTCCAATCCCTCCCGCATACGGGCCACGGCGCGTTGTTTCTAACTCATCAATAATCTGCATGGCGCGCACCTTGGGCGCCCCACTCACGGTGCCCACGGGAAGTGTGGAAGCAAGCGCGTCCCAGCCATCCAGTCCAGCCCGCAATTCACCACGAACAGTTGAGCTCAAGTGCATGACATGGCTGTAGCGCTCAACTTCCAAAACACGATCGAGCTCGACCGAGGCAATCTCACTGACCCGACCTAGGTCATTGCGACCCAGATCAACCAACATCACATGCTCAGCTCGCTCTTTTTCATCACCAAGAAGTTCCTGCTCATGGCGAAGGTCCTCTTCATCCGTTTTTCCGCGCGGTCTCGTGCCTGCCAAAGGCCGGGTAATCACTTGATTGTCCTGGGTCTGCACAAGCAACTCAGGACTTGATGCAACGAGAATAGTGCCCTCCGCCTGTAAGTAGATCATGTACGGGCTGGGATTCACCACCCGGAGCGCTCTGTAGATATCAAAAGGATCCGCCGAGGTACGACGCTCAAAACGCTGGCTGACCACAACCTGAAAAACATCACCCGCAGCAATGTATTCCTTACTACGGCGCACCGAATCTTCAAACACGCTGCGCTGTACATTTGACTTCATCATTTCACCTGCACCTTGACGCAGGTCGATGTCTAACCGTCCTCCAGGCAACTCTTGCACTGAGGTACTAATCCGCAACTCCATTTCATCGAGCTTGGCATTCGCCACTTCTAATGCAGCAGCCCGCGTACTGTGCCGTTCGATCTCAACATGTGTGGTCAGCGTCATAATTTTCTTAACGTGATCAAAGGTAATGAGATCGAGATACAGTGAAAAATGCAGATCGGGAAGCATTCGATCATCAAGTGGTGCCGCTGAAAAAGGGAGCTTCCCTGGCTCGCTATACCGAGCGGTGTCATAGCCTGCATAGCCAACCCAGCCACCACGAAAGTTGGGCGCATCAGGCGGAGGTACGTCGGCGACCAACCAGTCCCCCGTTATCTCGCGGACTGAAAGAATAGGATTCTCAACTTCACTGACTTCCTTTGAGCCGGCTCGGTGATCGATCACCGTCAACTGATTCCCTCGAGCAAGAACCTCTACAATGGGCCGCGAACCAATGAGAGAGTGACGGCCAATGATCTTGCCGTTCACGACTGATTCCAAGAGAAAACTGGGGGCAAGCCGATCGTCGGGTGCGACCAAGCGACGGTACGCGAGAACCGGAGTCAATTGATCACTCGTGATCTGCCGATGCAAAGCGATCACATTGCCATGCTCGCAGAGACGCTCAAACTGGGATTGATCTATGGTGCTCATTGCTTCAGCAGTGTAGCCACCAAAGCCCGCCACTCCTCGGCTCGCCCCGTACAATAAGAGAGGAGAGAAATAGAACCCATGCCCCAGAGCCCCTTAATTCAACTCCAGCAGGTCACCAAGACCTACTTCCGTCCAGACGGTGGAATCCTTGTTGAGGCACTGCGTGGCGTTGACTTGAGCATCGATCCCGGCGAATACCTAGCCATCATGGGACCATCGGGCTCCGGCAAGAGCACGCTTATGAACCTTCTCGGCTGCCTAGACCAGCCTACTGATGGAATTTATCAACTTGATGGCGAGCGAATTTCAGATCTCGATGACCACCAACTCAGTCGAATTCGCGGAAAGAAAATTGGCTTCGTGTTTCAGGCGTTTAACCTGATTAGTGAAATGAGCATCGTCGAGAATGTCGAAGTACCACTTTTCTACCAAGGAGTAAGCCGCCAGGAACGACGCCAACTGGCGATTGAGCACCTCGACAAGGTCGGCCTTAGCGATCGGCTCACGCACCGCCCTAGAGAACTATCCGGCGGACAACAACAGCGCGTCGCGATAGCCCGCGCACTGGTCACAAGCCCCACAATGGTTCTTGCCGATGAACCGACGGGCAACCTTGACTCTAAAACCGGCCTCGCCATCCTTAAACTTCTTGATGAACTTCATGAGCAGGGCCTAACCATACTTACGGTGACTCATGACAATAGTGTTGCAGATAGGTGCGATCGATCAATCCACCTCAAGGATGGCTTGATTGATCGTGACGTGCCCAAAAAACCCAAAAGCAAATTACTGGCCAATGGTGCAGACCAATGACCGTGCGTGTCCTTGGTATCGACCCAGGCCTTGTGATTACCGGCTACGGATGCCTCGATCTCGACGAAGGCGCTATGGAGCCACGGCTTGTAGAAGGCGGGGCCATTAAACTGACTGCCTCGCGATCAATGAACTATCGCCTAAAGCAACTTAATGATGATCTTTGTTGTGTCCTGGATGATCTAAAGCCTGATCTCATGGTGGTGGAAACCCTCTTCTCGCATGTTCGCCAGGTAAAAACAGCAATCATCATGGGGCACGCCAGAGGCGTAGTTCTCTTGGCTGGTGAATCCCGTGGAATTGCATTTGATGAGCTCACCGCTCCAGCCGTCAAAAAGGCAATTGCTGGCAACGGCCGCGCAACCAAGGCTCAAATGCAACTTTCCGTTGCCGAGCAACTCGGCCTCGCAGAGCCACCGACTCCTGCTGATGTGGCTGATGCGCTGGCAATCGCACTCTGCGCAGCTCGCCGCCTTGCCACAAGCCAACTCACGAAACAGGCGACTAAGGATTCGAGACCGCAGGTTTAAACTGGACTGTCACTGGGGTCCCTACTGGGGGAATAGCTTTTTCGTTAACTGACCACATTGGCGCCATCACCTCTACCTGATCTGAAACCACTGCACGATGGGCAACTACCTCATCACCGAAGGTAACGAGGCCAACAAGTGACCCCGAGCTATCCGCGTAATAGAATTCTGCGCCAGAATCCTGCCCTGGGGGTGGCGCCATCTTTGAACCTGCAAATACCCACTTGTGATCAGAGGGCTGGCCCTGCTCTTGCTTAATCCATGAACTGACCTGCTGCTGCTGCTGCCCTTGTTCGTCCTGCCAAAGGAGACTGATCTCAATCAGATCTCCTGTGGGCGCCACCGCAATCAGATTTGGATCGCTTGGGCCATGACGCCAATACCCAGGCGATCCAGGGCGAAAACCAGAAAGCAACAGCGCTGCATGCAACTCACTGCCTAAAGCAGATGTGACCACCAAGGATTCATGCTCTCGCGAACCAACACCACATACGACCTGTTCCAGCCAGCCAGATTCCAAGCATGTGACGCCCTGCAACAACACATGTCTCCGACCAAGGTCAACCGAGATGTATTGGCCAACCGGAACGATCTGCTCTTGACTTTGGTGCTGCTGGCGCTCACCTTTTGGGGAGGCCCGACAACCACTACCGATGGCCAGTATGATCAATATCAAAACAATCAGCCTCAGACTGATGCCTGTTTCCATTTGCATCGCTCTGGTCCTCCCCGATCGCACGGCATATTTGGTCATGGATTACTTTATTCTGATGGGGGCCGGCACCGCCAATAAAAAAGGCCCGGCAGAAGACGAGCTTCATACCGAGCCCTTCCGGGGGCATAGAAAGCAGCGAGCGAGATCACGCTCCGCTACACTTGAGGTTATCGGATTATGGCTATCTGAACTCTGAACGAGACATGTTTTCCACACTGGAAATGACCGGCCTCATCGGCCCTAACGGCACCTTTAATACAGGACACTCAAGCAGGCGGCACATTCAAGACTGCTACGACAGCATGGCCACTATTTATCTAATCCCATGCGATCGCCTTTCTAAGGCCCAACCACGGTTGGCTTTAGAGCGTATAACGCTTGCCATGACTTAGAATTTTGGACTAATGTCTAATGAGCAATAAGACTCGACCTGAACCGTACTACACACCAAATCACTGTCACTGAATAAAAAAACTGAGGATCGCCCCCATGTCACTGTTGATGATCTCGTCACTCATCGTTGCTTTCCATAGCAACGCCCTACAACAAGCCAGTCCAATAGAAGCCCAGGCTGCGGACAATGGGCAAGCAGCTATTACAGCGCCGAAAACTACGAACGAAGAATTCGCCCGGCTCAGGGAGACGTTCAATCGCCTTTCTCGCGCGATCAATCGCCAAGGCGGCATGAAGCCATCAGACCGAGCAACGATTGAAACGCTCTGTGAGAAGACGCGACAGTTCAATGAAGCACACCCGAATTACCAGGCCGGATTGGCCCAGGAAATTCAATTGTCACTATGGCTGGGTGAAAACGCGAGAGTCAATGAACTCACAGAAAAACTCTGGCGGACCGCACAAGACAATCGAAAACTTGGTGACTACTGGCTTGAACTGAATAAAAAGAATGGTTCGAGTGATGATGTACTGAATACCTATCAAAAGTTAAACGCCGCGTATCCAGCAGATCAACAACTACGCCAAAACTGGATTGAATTTGCTTACAGAATGAAAGACAGAGATCAACTCAAAGAGATCCTCGAGCAACTCATGGCCACTGAAGCTCGCGATGACACAACTTTCCTTGAGATGAGATTAAACACGCTCAACAGCATCAACGAGTATCGCCAAGTCCATGACTGGCTTGCTGGCTACCAATCCGACAACGGCAACCTGACGTTCGGAATGCTGATGGCCGAGCTAGATGCCTTTCAAGCGGAAGATCAGTATTCGAATGCCTTAGAAAGTTACGCAAAGGCCAAAGCGATCCAGAACCAAAATGATGATCAGGCTAAACAAAAGCAGATCACCAGCATCGAAACTAAACTTAATCGCTCTGCTGAGCTATGGACCACCGAACAGGCCCGCCGCTCAGAAGAAGAGGCCGAAGACAACAACCCTCAGATCCTATTTATTACCAACAAAGGACGCATTATCCTAGAGTTGTTTGAGGATGACGCCCCAAACACGACTGCTAATTTTATTGAGCTTGTAGAAGATGGTTTCTACAACCAGAACAAATTCAATCGCCTGACACCCAATGGTCAAATATTCGCCGGCGCTCCGACCCCAGATGAAGGTGCTTGGCTCGCCGGTGATGATCGATGGGGCGTAAGATACCGGATACCCGACGAAATAGGTCGACCAATGTTTTCCGGCAGCCTTGGCATGTACTCGCGCAGCACGCCTGTCAATGAAGCAGCTGACTCCACATCCAGCCAGTTTTTCTTGGCCTCCAAGCGACTACCTGGTCGGGACCAGTTCCATCCAATCTTTGGTCGTGTTATTGACGGACTGGACATTGCCCGATCACTCAATCGCGGGGACATTATTGAATCCGCAATGGTGCTTCGCAAGCGTGATCACGACTACGAGGTCACAAAGATTTACACCAATATGAACTTCACAAAAGATGGCCCGATCAAAGGTGCCACACCGAAGCAGCTCTTCAACGCTGAACCACTCAACGAAACGACACCCACGACGCTGACCCCGACGACACCATAAGACTGCAAAATATGAATTGGGCTCGCACCGCCCTAAAGCACACTAGGGAAGTTCTGCCTCACCAACAAGCCTAAACTCTTTGCGTCGAAGAATCTGCCCCGCTAGCACGTAGTCGTCAACAGACAGTGCAATTGTTGGCGTACCATTTGGCCGTAGCATCAATGGATATGCAAACCTAATGTTCAGCTCTGCTCCCAACAGATGCATGCACATGCTGGCCAATGAATGGTCTTCGGCCAATTCCACAACGAGCAGCTCCACTTCTGTAAATGCGAGGGAACGTTCTCGTAACAACTGGCGAGCACCATCAGCATTATTGGGAATGAGTCTAATGACCGCGTGATCGGAAGACTCCTGGACACTAAAGGCGCACAGATGGACTGTGATTGAGTCCTCAAAATGCCGAAGCATCTCTAGCAACTTACCAGGCTTATTATCAAGAAACACACTGAACTGCCGAACGGTTGGCGGCGCATATCTCTGCAACGTTTCCGCAGCATTAAACTGACTCATAGTCACCTCAGTAACCCGACCACTCTGTTCGATAAACCATGCCCTGGATGCCCAGTAGCACAGTGACCACAGCTCCAAAGTCTAACATTCAAAGATCCGCTAAGGCAAGAAAAACAAATGAGGAATAAGTTCTAGATGCCTTCTGGATCCACAAAGGCGACCTCAGCCACAGCTGGCGCAAATCCTGCTCTTGCCATCTCGCTGAGAAGCTGCTCGACAGCCTGCCGACCAGCATCCCCAAGATCGAGCGTGAGTTGATTCACGTACATCTCAACAAAGCGATCGATTGTCTGCCTTCGATCAGCTGGCCGCTGATCGCTCTGCTCAAACGCCAGACACTGATCAAGCGCGACCTGACGATTCGCCATCGAGTAAGCAATACTCTGCCGCAACAGACCCACGATACGTGCTGCAGACCCAGGCCCCCATCGCTTATCTAAATCGCGGCGAATTACATTACCTCCCAAAGGCAATGGGCCGCCCGAATGCTGTTGCCACCACTGCCCAAGATCACTGACAAGATGCAGGCCTGAATCCATGTAGGTGAGCTGCCCTTCGTGGATAACAACACCCGCATCAACCTGCCCATTGCAAACTGCGTCTGGAATCGCCTCAAACGCCATTGGCAAATAACTTAGATTGTGATCGCCAAGCAAAAGCCTCGCCGTTGCATATCCACTGGTGCGCATACCGGCGACGCCGATCACGCCGCCATGCTTTTGGAGTTCTTCTACTGAGACCGGCTTCCGCGACACAAGCTTGGGACCATACCCCAAACCAAACGAAGAACCACAGGTGGTCAGTGCGTAGTCCTTTGAAATAGCTGGATAATGCGCCATGCTGATTCCAGTGATTTCAAGTTCGCCGCTCTCAGCCCGAACATTAAGCTCCTCGATGTCTGCAGGCACGAGCTCAAAACGAAAGGGCGCCGTGTCAATGACCGCGGGCTGATCTTCCGTTCCAGCCAACGGCCACCACATAAAAATATCGTCCGCATCGGGGCTATGACCAAGCCGAACATCCATTGTTTCTACAGCATCTTTGCTCATGAGTTTGCCACACCTGATTCAATACATGGTGTATCGGGACTCAGCATTCTTCGCATAATCTTGCCTGTCGGATTCCGTGGCAGGGATTCAACCCGACGAATTTCTCGCGGCACCTTGAATTGAGGAAGACCATTGCGACAGAATTTTCGAATGGCCATCGAATCGAAGACCGCCCCATCCAAGAGTTCAACAAAAGCCAAAGGAACTTCACCCCTATTCGGATCCTGCTGCCCAATCACTGCACAGTCATGCACATCTGGATGAGCATTGAGCACTTCCTCGATTTCTCGAGGAAAAACATTCTCACCACCAATAATGAGCATCTCTTTAATGCGACCCGTAATGTAAAGATGCCCATCATCATCAATTCGTCCCATATCGCCTGTCTTAAAAAACCCATCGCCATCAAAGACTGATGCCGTCTCGTCTGGAAGCTTGTAGTAGCCCTGCATCACGTTCGGACCCTTAATTCGAATTTCACCATCTTCATTAGGACCAAGCACGACTTCATTTGTGTCGACAATTCGTTCTTCCACACGCGGCAACGCCTGGCCAACTGAGCCCTTTCGCCGATCTTGAGGACGGCACCAATTCGTAACAGGCGCCGTCTCAGTGAGTCCATACCCCTGATCAATGGTCACCCCAAAACGCTTCTGATACCCCTCTGAAACTGCTTCTGGTAAAGGCTCACCACCAGAAACCAGATAGATAAAGTGTTCAAAGTCATCTGGTTTGGCATCTTTGGCTGCAAGAAGCGCATTGAACATTGATGGTATGGCAAACATTGCTGTCGGCTTGTGCTTACGAATCAACCCTAATACCCGAGATGGTTGAAATCTTGCTGAGTACACAACGCGACATCCAACCATCAGTGGCAGCACTGTCATGACCGTAAACCCGAAGCTATGGAATTGCGGCAACAACCCCAGAAAAACAATCTGCCGGTTGAGTTCAGCCCACTCCACACACTGCATGACATTGGCGGCGATATTTTTACTCGTGAGCACCACACCCTTCGGTTTACCTGATGTTCCCGAGGTGTACAGGATGACCGCCTTCGCATCATCCGGCATGCGCGCAGCCCTGCGAAATTTCGGCAGCCCCTTAAAGGACTCATCTTCAAGGCGAATCTGCTTGATCGATGCCGGCAAATCGCCAACTGCTTCAATCATCTGCCCAACCGTAATGACCGTATCAAGCCCTGCATCTTCACAGATATAAGCCCGCTCTTTTTCACTAAGAAGATAGTTCAGAGGCACAACGGTTCGCCCTAGCATCCAGGTCGCCAGCAATGACATGGAAAAGAACCCAGATGTTGGCAACATAATGCCTACCTTCTGGTTATCTGTTGCCTTCTCAATAATCGAAGCGAGATGTAAAGCCCCTAGGTAAAGGTGAATACCTCTCCAACTCCGATGATCATCAATGGCAACAACCCGAAAAGGCCGCCAAAGCAAACGCCGAAGTGCTAAATGGACCGGTCCCATGATGCTCTCTCCCACTACGCAAAAACGACTAAATCACCAGACTGCTTGCCAAAGTTCAGGCCCACTCCGCTATTGGTTCGATACAACCTGTACGAGATCACCGTGGCTGCAGGCACTGTACCCCACCCCTTTCATGAATGCCGCCTTTTCAGGATGACGACATGCCCCAAACCACCGCCATTGACTCATTCAAGGCTATCAGATACTTCTTCCTAGGCGCCTTGGCCGTGGCCTCCTTGGGATTGACTGCCTGCCAGACCAGTGGCAGCAGCCGCCAATCTCAAACACTTGATACCGCCATCACCGCTTACGACCGAAATGACTTTCGCCAGGCTCAGATTTATGCAGATCTTGCCCGAAAAGGCCCCGATAGCGAACAACGTCATACTGCTGCCTATGTAGCCGGCCTGGCTGCATGGAACCTTGACGAGGAATCTGACGCGAGGATCCTCTTCCTCGATGCGAAGAATGGCAGTGACCGAGCGACTAATGGAGGCGCTCATGCGATGCTCGGCCAAATCGCGCTTGGTGATTCCCGTTACAAGCAAGCCGCCGCACACTTTGACATTGCGGCCCAAGCATTAAAAGAACCAGACGCCTCTAAGTCGAGAAGGTGGGCCAATACAGCTCGCAGACTTGCCGGTGTCAGCGATACAGTCGCGACCGGAGAATGGGCGATTCAATTTGGTGCATTTGCAAGCGAGACCCGAGCCCGCCGCGCCCAAAACAGTCTTGTCAAGAATCCACGAGTGATCAAACTCGGCCGAGTCAATGTCATTTCATCGAAACAAGGTGATGGCCTCTATCTGGTGCAGATGGGTCTCTATGAAGATCGAAAAATGGCCAATATCGACCGGGACAAGCTGGCGAGCCTGGGCTGCATTGTTGTTCCCTCTGGCAGTCGCTGAGCAATCTTAGGAAAGATAAAAACCTGTAATCCCGCTCCTTTAGTGGTGTACACTTAAGCGAGCAGGAGAGCGACTTATGCTTATTCAAACGATATTCCTCAGTCTATGGCTGACAACTGCTGCTGAACCGTCAACGGGTATCTCTAGTCCACAGCCGATTCCAGATAGCTTTGAAATCAACACCATCGTTACCACGCCAGAGGTCGACCAAGAGATCCTGCTAGCCAATCGACGCCGAACCCTCCAACTACGGCAACAAGTTCGCGCGCTGCGTTATAAGCACTTCTCAAGCAATGCGAGCGAGGCCCTCCAGGCTCAAGGGATTGAACAAATCCAACGAATGAGCGATCCCTTGGCACTCGCCCCACTGGCTGAGGAGCTGGCTCATTGCTTGCCAAATGTCCAAGAGGCCCTCATTGAGCACTTAGCAAACCAGGGAATTCCAGGCCAAATCGAGCTGGCCCGTATTGCTGTTTATGGTGACGATGCGACTTTTGACGAATTAGCCGCTCTAGAACTCACTGAACCAGCGCCTCCTCCTGTCATCGCAATTCTGGAAGAAGCCTTGCGAAGCGAGGCACATCAACCAGCCAATGTTGCTGCATACCTCGCTCATACACTCAATATCACCGAACTGATTCCCCTGCTCATTACCTCCCAGGTGATCACCAGCGGCAATCAAAATGCTGGCACGCCCAGTGCTGGTGGACGAGGTGATATTGCTCAAATTGCGATCGTGACCCAAACAGCCTATATCTCAGGCCTCATACCGGTCATCGGAGATAACGCAGGCGCCTTCCAGCCGGTCGTCAGCGTCCTGAATGAAGGCGTTGTGATGCGGGTGCTTGATGCGGTCGTCATCGAGTATCGAACGGTGGTCAATGATTCGCTCATCGCCATGACGGGCTCATTACCAGGGATTGAAGCACCCCAATGCGAATGGAATCTCCCCTGTTGGCAGGCCTGGTACAACGATATCTACTTACCAGCATCCACAATCCACACATCATCGGGCCTATCCAATATCTCAACAAGCCCCTGAAAGCAGCCTAAAGCATATTGCTTGGTTGAATCGGTAATTAAAACAACGTTTGCGGAAACCAATGCTTGACGTTCCTTTATAGATGTGTAACCATCTACGAAGTCGATTTCGACGCTCTTGAAGTCCTGGCGGAAAGCCATGCGAACTCACAGAGAGCCTAATTCGACCCCTTTGGGGGGGGTTGCATGGGGGGCTCTAAATTTGTGGGGGGTTCGTATGGCTTGTTGCATTTTTGCAGCACGGGATTTCAGGAGGAACGAGAAAGATACTGCCAGCAACATGACCGATGCTTGCTATGCGCTGGCTGCAGAACAATAAATTTCTAATGACCCTTTCTCCGAGGCGCCCTCGCACTATGGCCAGCGGGAACGCTCCGGCAGAGTTACTCCAGCTGCTTGTTGCTAATGGAGTGATTCAAAAACGCACTTGTTTGTGCATATGGCCATATGGACAATTTGAGGGGTAGTGAAGTTAATTCTGACTCTTGCCCAAGGAAAATTAGAGATAGGAATGAGGGAGGCTAGAGATAGTCATGAAGAAAAATATCGTTTTAGTATCAGCGGGAGCATTTGCCGTCAGTGGCATTGCCTTTGCTGGAAGCGTGACCCAGGACCTAACTGGAATCCACAGCTACGAAAGT